>DXGD01000032.1 GCA_019114115.1 Candidatus Nesterenkonia stercoripullorum | reverse complement strand
CGAGCCCGAGCCCGCAGGTTCCGCAGGCTCTGCTGGCCCGGACGCCTCGGCCACAATGCGCAGCAGATCCTCCCCGTAGCGCTCAAGCTTCTTCAGCCCGACGCCGCTGACCTCTCCCGCCTCCGCCGACGTGCTGGGACGCGCCTCGACGATCCCGTAGAGAGTGGCATCGTTGAAGACGACATAGGCCGGCACGCCCTGCTCCTTCGCCTGGGCCGCCCGCCAGGAACGCAGCTCCTCGAAAAGGGCCGCATCCGCGGCGTCGAGCTCCACCGGTGTGGCCGTGCGGGAAGTGGATCGCCCCTTCTCAGGCGGCTGGCGGCGCGTCGAGGCGGGATCCTCACGGAGTTGAACCTCCTGTTCACCGCGAAGCACCGGGTCCGTGTTCTCTCCCAGGACGAGCACCCCATAGTCGCCGTGGGACTGCAGCAGGCCACGAGCCAGAACCTGCCGGACGACGGCGCGCCAGCTCTGCTCGGACCGCTCGGCACCGACACCCCACACGCTGAGCTGCTCATGCTCTCCGCTCGACGAGCGTTCATTGCGCTTACCCCTGAGGACATCGATGATCTGGCCTGAACCGAAGCGCTGCCCTCGCTCCCGGTCGAGCCGAATCACCGTGGAGAGCAGCTTCTGCACCTCCACCGTGGCGTCCCATGTGCGCGGCGGCGTCAAGCAGGTATCACAGTTGCCGCAGGGTGAGGAGTCCTGCCCGAAATAGCGCAGCAGCCGAGCGCGGCGGCAGTCCACGGCCTCGCACAGGCCGAGCATCGCGTCGAGGTGGGCCATCGCACGACGCTTGAAGGCGTCGTCGCCCTCTCCCGATTCGATCATGCGGCGTTGTGAGACGACGTCCTGGAGCCCGTAGGCCATCCACGCCGTCGCGGGCTGTCCGTCCCGGCCGGCGCGACCGGTCTCCTGGTAGTAGCCCTCCACGCTGCGCGGCATATCCAGGTGCGCGACGAAGCGCACATCGGGCTTGTCGATGCCCATGCCGAACGCGATCGTCGCCACGACGACCACACCGTCTTCGCGCAGGAACCGCCGCTGATGCTCTGCGCGCGTCTGCGCCGGCAGGCCGGCATGGTAGGGCAGGGCGGTGATGCCGCGCGCCTGAAGTGCCTCGGCGAGCTGATCGACGCCGCGGCGAGATATGCAGTAGATGATCCCGGCCTCACCAGGATGTTCCTTGGACACGAAATCGATGAGCTGGGCACGCGGCCCGTTCTTGGGCACGATGCGATACGTGATGTTCGGCCGGTCGAAGCTCGCCACGAAATGCTGGGCGTCATCCAGCTGCAGCCGCTGCGTGAGTTCAGCATGGGTGGCGCGGGTCGCCGTGGCCGTCAGCGCGATGCGCGGCACACCGGGGAACTGCTCGGCGAGGACGTGCAGGCCAAGGTAGTCAGAGCGGAAGTCATGTCCCCACTGCGAGACGCAGTGAGCCTCATCGATGGCGAACAGGGCGACCGGGCCCTTTCCGAGCAGCTCGAGTGTGCGCGGCAGCACCAGCCGTTCTGGCGCCATGTAGAGGACATCGAGCTCACCGGCGACGAATTGCCGCTCCACCTCGCGAGCACGCTGCGGATCGAGACTCGAATTGAGATACGCCGCGTTGACGCCCAGATTCTCCAGCGCGGCCACCTGGTCCGCCATCAGGGCGATAAGCGGGGAGACGACGACGCCGGTGCCCTCGCGCACCAGGCTGGGAACCTGGTAGCACAGCGATTTGCCTCCACCGGTGGGCATCAGCACGACGGCGTCCCCGCCGGAGATGACGTGCTCCACGATCGCCTCCTGCTCACCGCGGAAGGAATCGTAGCCGAAGACCTCGGACAAGACTCTGCTTGCGGCATCGGAGGCTGCTGTGTCGACAGGTGCCGTGCCGACAGCGGCAGTGTCGACAGCGGCAGTGTCGAGAGCCGCAGTGTCGAGGGGTGTAGTACCGGCGGGGGTGGCGCTCATGGTGTCCAGCGTATCCCGTCCCCACTACTCCGAGTCGCGGCTGTCCACAGCATGCTGCAGCTGTTTCCCCAGCGGTCCGACGCCATTGCGGGCCACCAGAGTTCTCCACAGAGCCGAGGTCCAGTACGGGCGTGGGCAAGACCGAACGCGTACTATGGCCGCACAGCAGACATCAGTGTGTGCCACGCTTCACACGTATGAACCCAGGGGGTGAGCGGAGGATGCCCGAGCTGCCAGAAGTTGAGGCCCTGGCGATGGATCTGGGCACTCGGCTGAAGGGCCGGACAGTAGACCGGCTGGATATGGTCTCGTTCAGTGCATTGAAGACCTTTGATCCGCCAGCCACCGCCATGCAGGGCGCCGTCGTCGAGCATGTCGGACGGCACGGAAAGTTCCTCGACATGGTGGTCGGCGACCTCCACTTCGTCGTGCATCTGGCGTTGGCTGGGTGGATACGGTGGCGGGAGCACGCCCCGCCGGCCACCCGGCCCCGGCGCAGTTCGGTGGCGGCACGGTTAGTGCTGGACGAAGGCGATGGATTGGACATCACCGAAGCCGGTACGAAGAAGGGCCTGGCCATCTCCATCGTTCGGGACCCAGCAGAGGTGCCCGGGATCGCGGAGCTCGGCCCCGATGCGCTGAGCGTGGACGAGGCCGCCTTTGCCAAGATCCTCCGCACTGGCGGGCGTGGGCACATCAAACGTTTGCTGCGTAGCCAACAGGTGATCGCCGGAGTAGGCAATGCCTACTCGGACGAGATCCTCCACGCCGCCCGCATGTCCCCGTTCCATCCCGCGGAGATGGGTGCTGAGGATGCCCATCGCTTG
>DXGD01000309.1 GCA_019114115.1 Candidatus Nesterenkonia stercoripullorum | reverse complement strand
GTCGAGATATCAGTGCGCAGCCGGCCGAGCCGCTCCGTCGTGGCGTGTAACTCGGCGTCGCTGGCGTGCAAGGCTTCGAGCGTCTCATTGACCTGCGCCTCGGATTCACGGATCTGCGCCTCGGCCTGCTCGATGAGCGTCTGCACCTGTCCCTGGCGAGCCTGAGTCTGCTCGCGCGTCTGCGTGAGCTGCTGGATCTGCGCGGTGATGGAAATCTCGTGATGCACAGATGCGGTGCCGCCTTCGCGGTGCCCCCGACGGACGATCTCGCCCGCCGTCGTCACGACCATGGTCACGCCCTCGTACTGGAGCAGCTGCCTCGCGGCCGTCGCCTCGGTACACAGCACGGCACCGCGTAAGACGGCGTAGACAGGTTCGGCGATGTCGTCCGGAACTTCGACGACGTCGCAGGCTCGCACGGCCGAGTACTCCCTCAGGCTGCTGGAGCTGGGACCATCGGGCTCTGCCCCACGGCTGGCCGCTTGGATATCCTGCTGGTCGCCCCCGGATGTGTCCGCAGAGCGCGGCTCGGGGTAGACCAGCTGGGCCCGACCGGCGTCGTGCTCCTGCAGCCACTGCAACGCGTGCTCCGCGGACTGGGCATCGGGAGCCAGCAGGGCTGTGTCCAGGCTCCCCAGGCACAGCGCCACCGCGGTCTCCCAGCCCGGTTCGATCGAGATGGTCTCGGCCAGACGGTCCCCCACGGTGTGCGGATAGTCCCGGTGAAGCGCTGCTGCCCCGTCGCGCGGCGCTGCGGCGGCCTGCAGCCCGGAGAGGCGGGCGCTGAGCTCCGTGATCTCACCAGCGAGCTGTGCTTGCTGGGCAGTCAGGTCGTCATAGTGGGCGCGGATATGCTCGTGGGCCTGCACGGCGTTCTCGTAGGCCTCATCGAGGCCGGCTTCTCCGGTCTCGATTCCGGCGATGCTCTGTTCCAGCTCGGTGAACTCTGCATGGGCGTCATCGCGTGTCACGACGGCGGCGTCGTGCTGCTCGGATGCTCTGCGATATCGATCCTGGGCGGACTCGATACTGTTCTGGGCAGTGTTGAGCTGCCCCTCCAGCCGGGCCAGGCCGGCACGCCGGTCCGCGGCCGCGCGCAGCAGTCCGCGGAGTCGCTCCTCTTCCGCGTTCAGCTGCTCCTCGGCCTCGGCCCGCTGGGCTGTAGCATCCTCCAGCGCACTGCGCGCGACGTCAACGGCTCCGGCAGCCTCATCGGCCTCCGCAGCCACAGCCTCGGCCTGGTCCCGCAGCTTCTGCGGGTCCCGGCCCGAGGGTTCCACACGCGAGGCGGCGAGCAGGCTCCCCGACCGTTCCCGGGCGAGCGAGGCGACCGAACGCAGGCGCTCCTGGACACGTTCCACGCGGTGATGCCCCTCGGCCAGTGCCTGAGCCGTGCTCTGCTGGGCCGCCGCACGCTGGTTGAGCTCCTCGAGCTCCTCGTCGCAGACGCTGATCGCCTCACGCAGCTGGGCCAGTTCCGCACGGTCGGCCTCCTCTGAGCCGGCGGACTCGTGCAGCTGCGTCGAGATGCGCACGAGGTCATCGGCGATCAGACGGGAGAGCGCATCACGGACGTCGTGCTGGATGCGCTGAGCGCGCCGGGCGACCTTGGCCTGCCGGCCCAGCGGGGCCAGCTGACGGGAGATCTCGCCGACCAGGTCATGCAGGCGCTCCAGATTGCCCTGCATCGACTCGAGCTTCCGTGCAGTGCGGTCACGACGCCGGCGGTGCTTGAGCACGCCGGCGGCCTCTTCGATGAACCCGCGGCGCTGTTCGGGGGTGGCATGCAGGATCTGATCCAGCTGGCCCTGCCCGACGATGACATGCATCTCCCGTCCCAGCCCGGAATCGGAGAGCAGTTCCTGGATGTCCAGCAGCCGGCATTTCCGGGAGTTGATGGTGTATTCGGAGCCACCGGAGCGGAACATCGTGCGGGAGATCGTGACCTCTGCATACTCGATGGGCAGGACGCCATCGGCATTGTCGATCGTCAACGAGACCGACGCCCGGCCCAGCGGCTGCCGTTCAGCCGTTCCGGCGAAGATCACATCCTCCATCGACCCGCCGCGCAAGGACTTCGCTCCCTGCTCGCCCATCACCCAGGCCAGGGCATCGACCACATTGGACTTGCCCGAGCCATTGGGACCCACCACAGCAGTGACTCCCGGTTCGAAGTCGAACGTGGTCGCTGAGGCGAAGGACTTGAAGCCCCGGATCGTCAGGGATTTCAGATGCACGGAGTCTGGCTCACATCCCCGGGGCGAAATCCGGCAGGCGGGCATCGAGCCCGAAGAGCTCGCCGATCGCGGCGAGCGTGCGCTGGGCCGCATGGCCGTCGCCGTAGGGGTTCACTGCGTGGGCCATCTGCGCGTAGGCGTCGTCATCGTCGAAGAGCGAGGAGACCTCCCCCACCACACGGTCTTCGTCAGTGCCGATGAGCCGGACCGTCCCCGCGTCGACGGCTTCTGGCCGCTCCGTGTTCTCGCGCATCACCAGTACCGGCTTGCCCAGCGAGGGGGCTTCCTCCTGCACCCCGCCTGAGTCCGTCAGCACCACAGAGGCCAGGTTCATCAGCCGAGTGAACTCCCCGTAGGCCAGCGGCTCGGTGACGATCACGTTGTCGCGACCGGCCACCGCCGGCAGGATCGCTTCACGAACCACGGGATTGCGGTGGGCGGGAAGAACGATCAGCTTCTGCGGGTACCGCTGGGCGAGCCGGTTCAGTGCGCGCCCCACCCCTTCCATGGCTGATCCCTGATTCTCCCGACGATGCGTGGTCACCAGCAGGATGTCCTGCCCGGAGCCGGCCGCATCCTCCAGCTGCTCGTCCGTGAACGGCACCTGCTTCTGCGCCACGTCCAGCAGCGCGTCGATCACGGTATTGCCGGTGACGACGATATCGGACTCCGCCAGCGACTCCCGCAGCAGATTCTGCCTCGACTGGCTGGTCGGCGCGAGGTGAAGGGAGCTGATCTGCGACGTCATCTTCCGATTCGCCTCTTCCGGGAAGGGCGAGAACAGATTGAACGACCTCAGCCCGGCTTCGGCATGGATCACCGGGATACCCCGATAGAAGGCGGCCATGGCGCCGGCAGTGGTCGTGGTGGTGTCGCCCTGCACGACGACGGCATCCGGCTGCTGCGCGGAGAACAGCTCGTCCAATCCGGTGACGGTGCGAGCGAGCACGCCATTGAGGCTCTGCCGAGGCTG
>DXGD01000308.1 GCA_019114115.1 Candidatus Nesterenkonia stercoripullorum | reverse complement strand
TTCAGCATGCGTGCCTCTTCTTGGGCAAGCACGACGACGCGTCGAGCGCGATCGGTGAATCTCTCGAACATAGCCAACTGACACTCCTCCGGTTAATGCTCTGCGTATAAGACTACGCGCGAAAAGCGCCGTATAAGGCAGTGTTCGCCAGCGGGTGAAGCGTCCTGAAGCCTCCTGCCTGGACAAGCGGCGTCTCGCCGCAGCGACAAGACCCGAGGCAGGTCAGCGGCAGGGTTTCAAGAGCCGCCCTTCAGCGGCAGGACAGCCAACTGGCGCTGTGAACCCCGTGGCGAACCGGACTGCCAGGTGGAGCCGTCAGGCCAGGTGGCAGAGACGAAGCCTGAGCGACGAGAAAAGGCGCGACCTGCGAAAAGACACTTCAGTGCCCCACGCAGATCGCGCCTTTCGCGGCGTCGCATAGTGAAACGCTTGAGTCAGCGCTTCTTCGCGTTGCGGTACGCCTCGACGATGTCCCGGTGCAGCCGGCCTCGGCTGGACACCTGATATCCGTTCTTGACGGCCCAATCGCGAATCTTGCGGGCCTCGTTCTGCGGCGACGGCGGCGCTATCGCACGACCACGCCTGATGTACTTCTTCAGTGTTTCGCGGAGCTCTTTCGCATGCTCATCACTGAGGTCGATTTCGTAGAAACGCGAGTCCACACCGAACGTCACCGTTTCTTTCGCCTCACTGCCATCGAGATCATCGACGAGCACCACTTCGACTTTTTGAGCCATATACAGCACCTCACTGCCTTGTCTTGTCACACCTGGAGAACATTCACTTCAGGCGAGAGGGATAGCTAAAGGATTGGGGCGGCCAAACAGCCTCCTGAACCTCTTGAAGGAACTGCTGCAACCGCGACATCTCATCCGTCACTTCGGACGATGCTCCGTCCGCGCGCATTCGCAACAGCAGAGTGGTTCCAGTTTCTGGAACCTCTCTTCCTTGAAGCGCATAAATATTCTGCACCAGAAAACAAGAACAGTCAACCGGCGAATACACCGTCAAAGAGTCAGCAATCTGACGAGGTGGGGAGCTTCGTCGGCCATTTAAGTGGCTGCTGAGGAGCTGATTCACCGGGCCCTTGCGGGCACGGTCGCGGCGAGTGAATCAGGGGCCGCTTTGCGTCGAGTGAGGCTCATTATGCGTCTGACTAGGAGTTTTATGAGTGCGATCCGTGTCGTCGCGCACTTTCGCCTCCATGGCGCGTTCTCGCCTATCCGCGCGGAATATTGCGCGCATGGCGAACCAGAAGATGAGCCCAACACCGATTGATGGGGCAAGTACTTCAAAGTAAGTCCAGAAGTTTTCCATGCAATTCCTTGCTTACATTCAGGTACACCTGTAAAGGTGCTGGTCAGTCTTGGAGCTGAGGCTTGAGCAATGGGAACAGGATAGTCTCCCGGATTCCGGCACCGGTGAACAGCATCACCAGGCGATCGATTCCAAGGCCGATTCCGCCCATCGGCGGCGCTCCATATTCCAGTGCGCGGACGAAGTCCTCGTCGTACTGCATCGCCTCATCGTCACCGGCGGCAGCCTGCTTCGACTGTTCCATCAGCCGTTCACGCTGGACGACGGGATCGATGAGCTCGGAGAACGCCGTGCCGCGTTCCATCCCGCCAATGATCAAATCCCAGGCCTCAATGACACCTGGCTTCTCTCGATGGGCGCGCGCCAGAGGCTGGGCAATGGGAGGGTAGTCGCAGACGAAGGTCGGCTGCAGGAGGCGGGGTTCGACGATCTCACCGAAGAGCTCCATGACCAGCTTCTGCGCGCCCCAGTCCGGGTGGTAGGAGACCTCATGCCGCTCGGCGATCTCTCTCAGCTGCGCTACCGGCGTCTCCGGGGTGACCTCGACGCCGACCGCCTCCGAGAGACCGGGGTACACACCCAGCCAGGCCCAGGGCCCGTCGAGGTCGATGACTCCCTGCTCTGTGCTGATCCGGCGCCCGGAGCCGACGGCGTCAGCCGCGTTGAGCACCATCTCTTTCATCCGCTCGGCCATGACATACATGTCAGCCCAGGCCTCATAGGATTCCAGCATGGTGAACTCGGGGGAATGCGTGGAATCCACGCCTTCGTTGCGGAAGACCCTCCCGATTTCGAAGACCCGGTCGATTCCGCCCACGACGGCGCGCTTGAGGTACAGCTCAGTCGCGATGCGCAGCGTCATGTCCTGGTCGAACGCGTTGAGATGCGTTTCGAACGGGCGCGCCTGGGCCCCGCCGTGCACCAGCTGCAGCATCGGCGTCTCGACTTCGACGTAGCTTCGCTGGTGCAGCGTGTCCCGGATGGACCGGGTGATCGCCGCCCTATCGTAGACCATGCGGCGTGCTTCATCACGCACGATGAGATCGGCATAGCGCTGCCGCACCCGCGTTTCCTCATTGAGCTCGGCGTGCAGCACCGGCAGCGGCCGAATCGCCTTGGAGGCGATAGCGAACGACTCCGCCATGACGGAGAGCTCACCGCGCCGTGAGGAGATGACCTCACCGGTCACACTGACGTGGTCGCCCAGGTCGACCAGGTTCTTCCAGTCTGTGAGCGCTTCTTCTCCCACCACGGCCAATGACAGCATGATTTGCAGCCGGACGCCGTCACCGGCTGCGCCTCCTTCCTGCACCGTGGCGAAGCACAGCTTCCCGGTGTTGCGCTGGAACATCACCCGGCCGGTGACGCTCACAGTCTCGCCCGTGGAGGCACCCGGCTCCAGGTCAGGGAAGCGGCTGCGCACCTCGGCCAGCGAATCCGTGCGCTGGACTGAGACCGGGTAGGGATCCAGGCCCTGCTCCATCAGGCGTGCACGCTTGTCCATGCGCACGGCACGCTGATCGTTGGTATCCACCCGCGCTGGGCTGTCACCTCCTGCTGAGACAGTCGTCTGCGGGCTGGCCTGGGTCTGGGAATTCTGGGCACTCACAGTCGTCTATTCTACGCGTTCATAGGGCGACGACGCCCGCCACCTTCCACACCCTGCAAGACCACCCTCCCGCAGCAGATCACCAGATGGTGACGCGCTCTGCCGGCTCCAGATACATCTGGTCACCGCGTTGTGTGCCGAAGGCCGAGTGGAAGGCGTCCAGGTTCTTCACCACCTGGTTGGCCCGGAACTCCGCCGGAGCATGAGGGTCGATGCTGATCAGCGTGATAGCACGCTCCCGGCGAGTGAGGTTGCGCCAGGCCTGGGCCCAGGAGAAGAAGAAGCGCTGGTCGCCACTGAGGTCCGCTGCCCCGGCGTCCTCAGCAGGCGCGGGCAGCTCTGCCGCGGAGATCGCCACGCCCTGGTCCTGCGCTGCCGACCACAAGGCATAGGCCTGATGGGCAATGCCCAGGCCGCCGAGATCGCCAATGTTCTCCCCAAGCGTCAGCTCACCGTTGACCGGATATTCGGGAGCCATGCTGGGCGCGAGCGCCGAGTACTGGTCCACAAGCTTCGCAGTGCGCGCCTCGAAGGCCGCCCGATCCTCCTCAGTCCACCAGTTGGTGAGCGAGCCGTCAGCGCCGTATCGCGACCCCTGGTCGTCGAACCCGTGCCCGATCTCATGTCCGATGACGGCCCCGATCGCACCGAAGTTCGCGGCCATATCACGATCGGCGGCGAAGAACGGAGGCTGCAGGATCGCCGCCGGGAAGCAGATCACGTTCTCCAGCGGCGAGTAGTAGGCGTTCACCGTCTGCGGCGTCATATGCCATTCTTCGGGGTCCGGGCCCTCGTCCAGCTTGGCCAGGTCGCGCTCCCACTCGAACTCGGCGGCGCGGCGCACATTGCCGACGACGTCGGCCGGGTCCACCTCGACGCTGCTGTAGTCGATCCACCGATTCGGGTAGCCGACCATGGGCCGGAACGCTTCAAGCTTGGTGAGCGCCTGCTCCCTGGTCTGCACGCTCATCCACTCGAGGTCCGCGATCGAGCGGCGGTACGCTTCGATCAGCGCGTCGATGAGCTCGTCCATCGCAGCCCGTGCCTCTTCAGGGTAGTGCCGGGCGACGTAGAGCTGGGCGACGTCCTCCCCCAGATGCGCGTTGGTCAGCGCGACGCCGCGCTTCCAGCGATCCTTCAGCTGCTGCGCCCCGGAGAGGGTCGCGGAGTAGAAGGCGAAATGCTCATGGACCAGCTCGTCATGGAGCAGCGGAGCCGCCCAGCGCAGCACCTGGACGCGCAGCCACATCTTCCAGGTCTCCAGCGGCACCTCCTCCAGGGCGCGCTGCATGCCGGGCAGCACATCGGGCTGGGCCAGCACGATCTCCGCAGTGTGCCGCGGCTGGAGGCCCCAGCCGGCAAATGCCGAGGTGACCAGCGGCATGAGCTCCACGACGTCGTCGCCTGAGGTGAGGTTGTACCGCTTCTGCGCATCGCGGGTGGTCACGTTGTCCCAGTGCAGGCCGGCGATGCGGGTCTCCAGGTCGACGACGGCGTCGGCCGCGGCCTGCGCGTCCTCGACCCCTCCCAGGTACAGCAACGTCCCCAGATGCTCCCGGTACTTCACCAGGATCTCGGCGAGGCCCTCATCACGGTAGTAGGACTCATCCGGCAGGCCGATGCCGCCCTGCACGATATGCCACAGCATGCGGGTCGGGTCCCCGGCGTCGTGCATCGCTCCCGCGGCGAAGAGGCCATCCACGCCGTCACGCTGCCAGCGCGCGGAGAGCTCGACCAAGCCGGCTGCGGAGTCCAGCTGGTCGATCGCCGTGAGCATCGGCTCGATCGGCTCGAGCCTGCGCGCCTGGGCTCGCTCAGCGTCCATGAACGCGGCGTAGAAGGTTCCCACGCGCCGCGCGATGTCTGCGGCCGAGCTCTTCTGCCCGGCTGGATCCCGGTCCGCCTCCGAATCCAGGGTCCCAGCCGAACCGTTTGAGCTGATGTCGCCTTCGGCAGCGGAGTCGAGGATGGCCCGGACATCTGCCTCCGCCTTGTCCCGCAGTTCGTGGAACGAGCCATACGCGTCGAGGTCAGGGGGGATCTCCGCAGTGCTGAGCCAGCTGCCGTTGACGTGCCTCTGCAGATCGTCCTGGGGACGGACGGCAGGGTCCACATGGGGAAACGTCTCATCTGCGGGTACCGAATTCTGCGGCTGTGTCACCGTGGTGGCTCCTGATTCTGCGGATGATGGACAGAAATTTCTCAGCTACGGAGGCTTCTAATCTACGAGAGATCCGCGGAACCCGGAAAATCTCATCAGACTGCCGTGTCAGGCGGCCGGGATCGGCATGTTGTCGATCAGCCGGACCGGCCCTACCTGGGCTGCGGCCAGGGCCAGCGCCCCGCCGCTGGGCACTCCGCCAGAAACTCCGCCTGGCACGCTGCCGGGCACGCCATGGAACACGCCCTCCGCGGTGAGGACATCGTGGGGGCTGACTTCACGCAGAGTGGATGGGTCCACCAGCACCAGATAGTCCAGTTCGACGCCTGGGGCCTCCGCCAGCTCTGCCCGGAGACGATCGAGCTCAAGCGGAAGTCCTTCCCGCGCCCGGCTGCGCAGCGCAGAGAGCGTCCGGGAAATGGCCCGCGCATCGTCGAGCTGCGCTTCGGAGAGGCGCTGATTCCTGCTCGAGAGCGCGAGGCCGCCGTCGTCGCGCACAGTGGGCAGCGCGCGGATCTCCGCCGGGAGGCTCAGATCTCTGGTCAGGCGGGACACGATGGCGACCTGTTCGGCGTCCTTCTCGCCGAACCAGGCCTGCAGCCGAGCCGGTGCGGGCGGGGCCATGATGCTGAAGAGCTTCGCGACCACCGTCACCACGCCGTCGAAATGCCCCGGCCGTGAGGCGCCCTCCCAGCGCCGGCCGAGTTCGCCGGCACTGACGCGGATGAGCGGGCCATCGGGGTACCCGGGGTACATGTGCTGCACATCGGGGGCGAAGACGAGATCGACGCCGTGGGCGGCCAGGAGGGCGACGTCGTCCGCCATGGACCGTGGGTAGGCGGCGTAGTCCGCAGCGTCGTTGAACTGGAGCGGGTTCACAAAGATCGAGGCGATGACGAGGTCCGATTCGGCGCGCGCGGCGTCGACGAGCGCGGCGTGGCCGGAATGCAGAGCGCCCATCGTCGGCACCAGGCCGACGATGGGCTGCTCGATGCCGAGGTCGGAAACCGCGGCCGCCAGGGCGGCGCGGAAGGCATCGCTGTCAGTCAGTACAGGCGGGGTCGTCACCGGAACATTCTACGTGTGCTCACGCGGCGCGGACGGCCATGTCCGGGCCGGTTCACAGAGCACAGGCGCGGTGCGCAGTGCGCGGCCAGATTCCCCAGGCGCGACCCTGGCGCCGCCCGCTCAGTCCTGCAGGATGCCGAACAGGTCCTGGGCCCGATCCGCGCTCAGCACACCTCGCTCCAGCGCCCGCAGCGCGGTCGCCCGGGCCATCGCGATATAGGCCGGCCGGATGTCTGAGGGCACCTCAGCTGCACCGAGCGCGCGCAGATGATGACGCACTGTCTCGACGTCGCCCCTGGCGATGGGGCCGCTCAGCGCCCCTTCGCCAGAGGCCAGCGCATTATCCAGCGAGGCGTGCAGCAGCGCCGAGAGCACTCGGTCCGGATGCTCGATGCCCAGTTCGCTCAGAATATGAGCTGACTGGGCAGTCAGTGTGTTCAGATGGTTCGAGGCATGGGCCAGCGCCGCGTGGTAGCTGGCCCGGTGCTCCTCCGCGACCACCACCGGCTCCCCGCCCATCTCCACGACGAGCGCCTGCGCGATCGGCAGCACCGGCGTAGCCGCGGTGACGGCGAAGGAGCAGGAGGGCAGCCGCTGCAGGTCCATGCTCAGCCCGGTGAAGGTCATCGCCGGATGGATCGCCAGCGCGATGGCCCCGGCGGCCTGAGCCGGTGCCGCGATGTCGGTCCCGTGCAGTCCGGAGGTGTGCATCAGCAGCTGGCCCTGACGGATGTGGCCCGCATCGGCCAAACCGGAGATGACCTCGCCGAGCACATCGTCGGGCACCGCGAGCAGGACGAGCTCGCTGCGGCGCATGATCTCAGGGACCGGGAGGACCGGGACATCCGGCAGCAGCGTTTCAGCCCGGGAGAGCGAATCGGCCGAGACGGCGTGGACGCCGACCACGTGATGGCCGGCTCCGCGCAGCGCAGCTCCGAGTACTGAGCCGACGCGCCCCGCAGAGACGATGCCGACGCCGAGCCGGCCCGCCCGCTGGGCAGGGTCGGTCTCAGCGGCATAGGGATCCACTCTCACCCGCTCACGCTCCCCTCGCCTGCCGGGACTCGCGGCGAGTCCGGATCATCCTCAGCATCGGACTGCGTGATGGACTTCTCGAACTCCTGGAGCTCCTGCGCCGTCATCCAGTGATGCCGATTGCTCAGCCTCCGCGCGACCGCGGCTTGTTCTGCTTCAGCGTTGAACAGCCATGTCACGGCATCCAGGCTCTGGTTCTTCAGGCGCGCCCGGAAGGGGCCCGCGGGGGAGTGCACATGGATGTCCGCCAGCTTCGCACGGCGTTGCAGCGGACCCTGGTCCAGGCTGAGGGACTGGATGCGCTCATGCGGGACCATCGTGAGCTGACGGTTCAACCGCCCATCACGGAACATCAGGGTGCTGGGCGTGGTGAGATACCCTCTGCGGCGTCGCGCCAGCGGATCGAAGTAGCGGGCCGACCGCGGCCCCTGGGTGAAGCCACCTTCAGTGCCTGTGCCCCTGAGTCCTTCAGCGAAGACCTCTTCTGGATGGTCCACTGCGAGGTCGGGGAACATCTCCGCGGTGATCCGCATGGTCTCCTCGAACGTCCCGACCGGGAGCAGCAGCGAGCGCTTCTCACCGGCCCCGTAGCCGGCGACGACGACCAAGACCCGATGCCATTTGAAGGGCCGCCACACGATCGGCTGCTGGATGAGCAGCGCCTGGACCCGTCCCGGCGGCACGGTCTGCGACGTCGTCTCCAGCAGGCCGTAGCGGATCCGCAGGCCCACGGAGGTCATCGTGGCAGTGAACCCGAACCCTGAGCTCAGCTGGGAGTAGTAGACCGTGAGAATGCCGATGCCCGCCGGGATCAGAGCTGGCAGTGAGATCGCCCCGATCACCGTGGAGACAGCACCCATCGTGGAGGCGAGGTCATCGCCGGCGAAGTACCCGACGATCAGGCCGACTGCCAGGCTGAGCACACCGACCAGCAGCAGTGCGAGGACGGCGATAGTGCCCCACCCGCACACCACGGACCCGATGAGCCGCCCCAGCGGGACGCGGACGATCTCCCGGCCTTCGACGGGCTCGGGGGCCGCGGTCATCCCGGCGTCTGGGGTCGGGGAGCCTGAGGTCGGGGAGCCTGGGCTGGTTTGGGGGCCGGAGGGCGTCCCTGCCGCATCGGGGTCAACACCGTAGGCGGCAGTGTCAGCTCGAGTGCCGTAGGGAGCCTGGCCGGGGGCCGCAGATGTTTCTGCAGCCGCGTGGGCGCCGTCGTCCGAGCCGGCGGAATGGGCGAGGTCTGCCTCTGCGCCGGGACGCTGGGCCGACGGCCCGCGGCCGGCAGCACGTTCCATGATGTCGGCGCGCAGCTTCTCTGCCTCGGACTTCTTCAGGAACGCCAGCGTGGCCGCGGTGCCATCGCCTTCGGC
>DXGD01000307.1 GCA_019114115.1 Candidatus Nesterenkonia stercoripullorum | reverse complement strand
TGGGTACCTCGGTGACCGGCCGCCGGCTGAGTTCGAGACCCTGTTCTACGATGACAACACCAGACCCAATGAGCTGGTGGAATCCCTATAGCCGGAGTCTCCATCAATCCCAGTGCGGTTCACCGTCAAGGAGATGTCTGGATCCGTTTCGACGATCACCGCGTTGAAACGTCGAATGGACCAGTCGAACACTGGCCCAACCGACTCAGCCTTGACCGGAAAGTACCGATAAAACGTTCGCTGCGAAATGCCGATCTCGCTCGCGATCTCTGTGATCGTCAGGTCCGTGGTGCCGCGGGCGCTGAACAGTGCGCAGCATTGTTCCGATGCGCGAAGGCGCGCGCCCTCTCGCGGCTCGATTTCGCACTCCATCACGGGGGTGATGCTATACACCTGCCTGGCAGAAACTGCCACGGCCTACCTAGGTGCGAAGTCTCCCTCGCTGGAGGTTCCACCCTGCAGCAGATCTCCAATCACATCCGGCCCTCAGTTCCCGCCGGCATTGCTGCCTTCGTGTCGTGGGGCGCAGATCTATACGCAGCCTCTTACTGCATCGGTGAGCAAGGATCTTGTTCACCCAATGTCGGGCTCGTGTGTCCGTCAGCGGATCACTCACGGGCGGGCTGCGCACGCTAAGACCTCGCTGCCTCTTCTTCAGCGACGGTCCCTACAGGTTCCGCGATCTTCACGACGATGTCTCGCACCGGTTCCTCCGCCGTGCTGAACCCTCCGCGAGGGGCAAGCGTCAGGCTCACCTGGTCGAGTTCTTCGAATGTCACGCCATGCATAGCCGGGACGAGAAGGCTTCGGCGGAACAAGGCGCTCTATTCATTGCTCCCTATGCTCCCGTCGGTACGTTGGACCCGATTACCTCCGGTTGGGTCAACCGGCAACCGAGCTCTCCGGAGTACAAGCGCAGCGCGTCAAGCTCGCGACCGAGTTGCAGCGTGCGCAGCGTGGAGACACGCTGTACGTATCGGACGAGCAGACGTCGGGCCTCCACTGCCGCCGAGACGGATTGTCTGGTCGCGCATCTGCAGACGCTGCTCGATGCGGGCAACACGGTCGTCGCCGCGGAGCTGGACATGCGCGTTATCGCGGTGGCCGATCACGTGATCGATCTTGAACCCGGCGCGGGCGACGCCAGCGGGACCGTGGTTGCAGCTGGTACGCCCGCCCACGTCGCGGATAAGGGCGTCGGTGCTTCCGCGGGCTACCTCACCGCCGCACTGCAGGCAGCCACCACCGCGACCCCATCGTGACGAGCGTGCCGCTGTGCGATGTGAGAATCGGACCGCGGCACGCTCGACGAGGTCGTGGTCTCAGGCGGGGAGCTTAGAGGCCAGGACGTCCAATTTCTCGATCGTAGGCTCGCTGAACAGTTTGCCCGTCTGCTCGCCGAGAGCGGTCGCAACTGCGCCGGACAGGTGCGCGTCGCGGCCGGCATCATCGGGGAACACGTCGAAGATCCCGAATGAGGACGGGCCGAGACGGATCGCGAACCACGCGGTGGTCGCCGGCTCTTCCTCAACAAGCGCACGGCCGCTGTCAAGGAACTCCTTCACGTCGTCCTCCTTGCCGGGCAACGCGTCAAACCTGACCAGCAATCCCTTGGTCACACTCATGATGTCTCCTCTTCCTTTGTTGTGGTGCCCGCGAGTTGGGACACGATCGCTTCGGAAAACGCCGGCAGGTCCTCCGGCGAGCGGCTGGTGATGAGATTCTTGTCGACCACGACCTCCTGGTCGACGACATTCGCGCCGGCATTGCGCAGATCCGTGCGGATGCTCGGGAAGGACGTCAGGGTGCGACCGGTGGCCACGCCGGCCTCGATCAACGTCCACGGTCCGTGACAGATCGCCGCCACGGGCTTGCCGCTTTCGACGAAGTCGCGGACGAAGGAAACGGCGTCCTTGTCGACCCGGAGTTGGTCGGGGTTCACCGTGCCGCCGGGAAGCAGCAGGGCGTCGTAGTCGCCCACCGAGGCGTCGGCGACCAGCCCGTCGACGGTGAATGTGCCCGCTTCATCCAGGTCGTTCTCACGGGCCTTGATCTCGCCGTCGTGGATCGAGAGGACCTCGGTCTGAGCGCCGGCCCGTTCCAGTGCTTCGCGGGGTTGCTCGAGCTCGACGCGTTCGACTCCGTCGGCGGAGAGGATGGCGACTCTCTTGCCCTGTAGCGTCTCGGCCATATCAGTTCGCCTTCTTCTCGGTCGACATGCCGGGCTTGATGAGGACCTTGGTCCAACCCTTGGACCTGGCGTCGAAGTTCTTGTAGGCGTCGGCGGCTTGGTCCAGCGAGATTTCGTGGGAGACGATCCAGGAAGGGGTCGCCTTGCCGGCGGCGATCAAGTCTCGCAGCTGGCGGTTGTACCGCTTGACCGGGGCTTGACCGTTGCCCATGGTCTGCCCCTTGAACCAGTGGGTGCCGAAGTCGATGGCTGCCTTGCCCTGCTTGGCCAATTCGCCCTTGGCCCCCGGGTCCTGGGGGACGAACACGCCAACGGTGCCGATTCCTCCGGTGAAGCGGACCGAGTTGATGAGCATGTTCAGCGTGGCGGCGGTGTCCTCGTTGCCCTGGGGATCGTGGGCCTGGTAGCCCACGCATTCGCAACCACGGTCAGCTCCGAGCCCCATCGTCTCGTCCAGCACAGCCTGCACGGGGTCGACCTTGGAGTCGTCGATGGCAATCGCACCGATCTGTTCGGCCAGCGCGAGCCGGTCAGGGTGGCGATCGACCACCATCACCTTTGCTGCGCCCTTGATCGTCGCGGACAGGGCGGCCATCAATCCGACCGGACCCGCCCCAGCGATCACGACGCTGTCGCCGGGTATCACGCCAGCCATCTCGGTGGCGTGGTAGCCGGTGGGGAAGATGTCGGAGAGCATGACGTAGTCGTTCTCCTTCTCCTGCGCATCCTCACCCAGGCGCAGCGCGTTGTGGTCACCGAAAGGCACGCGGAGCAGCTCCGCTTGGCCACCGCCATAGGGACCCATGTCGGCGAACCCATAGGCCGCTCCGGCGAATGATGGTTCGGGCTGGGTGGTGAGACAGTAGTTGGTCAGGCCGCGTTCGCAGTTCTTACAGAATCCGCACGAGATGTTGAACGGGAGCACAACCCGGTCTCCGACCCTGACCTTCTCCACGCCACTACCGACTTCGATGACCTCCCCCATGTTCTCGTGACCGAACGTCCGGCCTACTTCGAAGGAGGTCCGCCCCTCGTACATGTGGAGGTCCGAGCCGCAGATGTTCGTCGTCGTTACCCTGACCAGGACATCGGTGGGTCGCTCGATCTTCGCGTCCGGGACGTCCTTCGTGCTGACCTGACGGGGTCCCTCGTACACCACTGCTTTCATGTCTACTCCGATCCGATTGTGTTGCTCGATGTCTTTCTGGCAAGGCCTCTCCGACGCCGGCCCCATCGCTAGACAGTGAACGCCCCCAGGAACCACGTGTCAAGGGGCTCGCCTTGAGTTGATGTGTAGCGATCGAGCCGGGACAGTGCCCGGGTCCGCTGCTCGATCCCAGGGCATACGCTCTGTACACGCTTGCGGTGGTCGCGCCATTGGTATAAGAATCTAAGACTTCGATGCAGGTCTGGTCCCACTCTTCCGCAACCGATCGTCGAGTGGGCTTGTTTAGGCGAGCATCTACCAAGCCGGCAAGGCCACGTTCGGCGTATCGAGTCACGCGGCGACGTACGGTTCGAGCGGAGATGCCCAGCTTAGTGCCTGCTTCCTGGTACCTGTGCTCAAGGGCCGGTTCGGTTGCACCAAGCACAAGCTCCTCATAGATTTGAGCTTCCGTCTCCAGCCGTTCTCGTTGGACGCTGGCGAGTCCGGACAAGACGACCGCATCGATTTCAGCATGCGGATCGTCGTCCTGAACTCGGTCGTCTAAAGGCTCTGCCTGTCCAACCAACGAAGGCGCGTGGACACGCTTGAACTGCTCTCCCGACCGCAACACCACAGCAGTTCCGTCAAATTCGACGACAGTCCAGGCAGAACCGTTATGCCACAGGCGTGCTCCAACGGAAGTGTCCAGGCTCTGCGGTTTCATGTCAGCGCTCCCGCTGAGGGGCTGAGAACTGCCATCTCGCTGAGAGGTTGCCCAAGGTCGAGGGTGACATATCCGGACCACACACATGCTGAGACTGCGACCCGCCAAGAATTTCTATCGCAAATCTCCGGTTTTCTTGCAAGGGCTTCGCCCAGTGTTACCTCTGTGAGGCTCATAGCTTCGCGCGCCAAATAAAGCAGGCCCTCCGGCAGGCGTTCGGGGCGGCGTCCAACTGCTAGGGCTTTGATGTTGCGTAGTTTCGCGGTGCTGCTACCGGTGAACACCTCATAGTTCCAGCCTTTCAGCCGGCATAAATCGCGCGTCCAATCCAGTTTCGCTTTGACTTCGGGTCTCTCCAGATGAGCTGCGGGTTTCACAT
>DXGD01000306.1 GCA_019114115.1 Candidatus Nesterenkonia stercoripullorum | reverse complement strand
AGCCCCACGATCACCCTCGGCATAGACCGCCACCGTCGACAACCCCTCATCACGGGCAGCACGGATCACCCGCACCGCGATCTCCCCACGATTAGCGATCAAAACCTTCGAAAAATCAGCCATGGTCTCTTCTGCTCCTGCTCGGATGATGCGTGTCTCGGATTGCTGGGTACGAATTGCTGGGTAGGAAGTTGATGCGTCCTCGGAGCGCCGTGCGGGTCCGCTCAGCGCCGAGCCGGGGATCAGTTCGGCCCTGACGACGGCGTCGTCCACCACTGTGTGATGTCTCCACCCAGTTCGCGGAGGAGACGGGCTGCGGTATAGGCGGAGAGGCCGATGACGGCGAGGTGGTCGCCGTCGACGCCTCGGACGAAGGCGGCGCCATGGCCGTCGATCGTGAACCCGCCTGCGCAGTGCAGTGGCTCACCAGTGGCGACATAGGCGCGGATCTGGGCGTCGGTGGGTTCTGCGAACGTCACTGAGGTCGAGACGATCTCGCCGAGGGCCTCGCCGCCGCGGATCATCCAGTGCCCAGTATGGAGGACCCCGGTCCGGCCGCGCATCGCCTGCCAGCGTTGCACGCAGACCTCAGGATCCAGCGGTTTGCCGTAGGAGGCGCCGTCGAGCTCGAAGACCGAGTCGCAGCCGAGGATGAAGGGCGCGACCATGGCCTCCTGGCCGGCGGTCACGGAGCCGAGGTTCCCCGCGTCGTCTGCACCCGGCGCGAGACCCGCGTCCGGCCGGATGCGGTATTGCTCCGCGACGGCCTCGGCTTTGGCGCGAGCCAGAAGCATCGCCTCCTCAGCGCAGGTCAGCGGGTTCTGCGGGTCTCGCTCGGAGATTGCTGCGGTGACCAGAGCAGGCTCATCCACATCGGAGACCTCGACGTCGAAGACGATGCCCAGCCTGCGCAGGATTCCGGCGCGACTGGGAGATGCCGACGCCAGGATGAACGGGGCCGGTGGGCGAGGGGAATCAGTCATCGCAGGCCAGCCGCCTGGGTCCATGAGTCTGCCCCGGGCCGCCCCCAGAGCCCCAGATGACGACGCCGCTGCAGGGTCCGGTCGCTCGGGCCGGTGCTGCCGACTCCGTGCGATCCCTGGTGCTCGTCAGCCTGCAGGCTGCCCAGGATGGTGAGCAGTGCGACGAGCTCATCCTCGGACAGCTGCGCTCCGCTGATATCCAGCGGAGGACCCTCCTGCTGATCCGTCGTCTGGCCAGCACGTGTCTCACCAGCGCTGTCAGCAGACATCGGATCGAACAGGTGCGCCGTCGTCGTGCTGTGCGTCGGCTGGCTGGCGGTGGTCTCGCTGCGGGCCATCACAGCGGGATGTTTCCGTGCTTCTTGGCCGGCAGCGCCTCACGCTTGTGATAGGTCGCACGCAGCGCCTTCGCGATCTGCCAGCGGGTTTCAGCGGGTTCGACGACGGCGTCGATGTATCCGAGCTCAGCCGCCTGATAGGGGTTGAGCAGCTCGTTCTCGTAGTCTTCGATCAGGGCCCTGCGCCGGGCTTCCACATCGCCGCCCGACTTCTGCACTGCGGCCAGATCGCGGCGGTAGAGGATGTTGACCGCGCCTTGGGCGCCCATGACACCGATCTGCGCAGTGGGCCAGGCCAGATTCACGTCAGCCCCGAGCTTCTTGGAGCCCATCACGATGTAGGCACCGCCGAACGCCTTGCGCGTGATGACCGTGATCTTGGGGACAGTCGCCTCGGCATAGGCGAAGAGGAGCTTGGCTCCGCGCCGGATGATCCCGTTGAACTCCTGCTCGGTGCCCGGCAGGAAGCCCGGCACGTCGACCAGCGTGATGATGGGGATATTGAATGCGTCGCAGAAGCGGACGAAGCGAGCCGCCTTCTCCGAGGCCGCGATATCGAGTGTGCCGGCAAGCTGCGAGGGCTGATTGGCGACGATGCCCACGCTGCGGCCCTCGACCCGGCCGAAGCCGACCACGACGTTGGGCGCGTACATCGACTGCAGCTCCAGGAAATGCCCGTCGTCGAGGATCTGCTCGACGACGGCGCGCATATCGTAGGGAGCGCTGGCCGAATCCGGGATGAGCTCGTTGAGAGCCTCGTCTTCCGTTTCGATCTTGGCGCGCTCTTCGAACTGCTCGACAGGCGACTCCGCCAGGTTGTTCAGCGGCAGGAACTCCAGCAGCTCCTGAGCGAATTCGATGGCATCTTCCTCATCGGAGGCCATATACGCCGCTGTGCCGGTGCGGGTGTTGTGGGAACGTGCGCCGCCGAGGGTCTCCATATCGACGTCCTCGCCGGTCACCGACTTGATCACATCAGGGCCGGTGATGAACATGTGGGAGGTCTCGTCGACCATGATCACGAAGTCTGTCAGCGCGGGCGAATAGGCGGCTCCGCCGGCTGCCGGGCCCATGATCAGGGTGATCTGCGGGACGACGCCTGAGGAGTGCACGTTGTTGCGGAAGATGTCGGCGAACATCGCCAGCGAGCCGACGCCCTCTTGGATGCGGGCACCGCCGCCGTCGTTGATGCCGATCACCGGGCAGCCGTTCCGGGCAGCGAATTCCTGGACCTTCACGATTTTCTCGCCATTGACCTTGGAGAGCGACCCGCCGAAAACGGTGAAGTCCTGGGAATAGACGGCAACCAGACGGCCGTCCACTGTGCCGTAGCCGGAGACGACGCCGTCGCCGAGCAGCTTCTTCGACTCCATGCCGAACGAGGTGGAGCGATGCACTGCCAGGGCATCGAGCTCGACGAAGGAATCATAGTCCAGCAGCATCTCGATGCGCTCCCGGGCCGTGTGCTTGCCGCGGTCGTGCTGCTTGGCGACAGCCTCCGTGCCAGCCGGCATCTCCGCCTTATCGCGCCGGCGGCGGAAGTCGGCGAGCTTACCTGCCGTGGTGCTGAGATCGAACTCAGCAGAAGCGGCGTTATCGGTTCGGCTGCTGGGGGAGGTCATGGGCGGGAAAGACACCTTCTGCTCTGCTGGGGCTGACTGCTGTGCTGGGGCTGATCTGCTGCTGGCTGATGTGTGCTCAGAAGTGGCGGCTTGCTGGAGGATATCCACAACTTCGCCGCCAGTCTAGCGAGGGTATGTCCTGGTACCGCTGTAGGAACCCTACAATACTGCGGCGCGTCGGACGGGCCTTCTGTGCACCGCGGCTGTCCTCAGAGGTTACTCATCAGTAGAATGCAGGGTATGACGCACTTCACCGCCAGCCCACAGCTGCTCGCAGCCGGCCGCGACATCGCCGGCCACACGGTCCTGATCTCCGGCGGAAGCCGGGGGATAGGCCATGCCATCGCTACGACGCTTGCGTCCGCCGGCGCGAACATCGTGCTCGTGGCCAAGACTGACACGCCGCATCCCAGCCTGGAAGGCACTGTGCATTCGGCCGTGGCTGATATCGACGCCGCGGGGGAGGCCGGCCGGGGCGGCCGGGGCAGCGCCGTCGTCGGGGATGTCCGCAGCGACGAGGACGTGCAGCGGGCCGTGCAGCATGCTGTCACGACTTTCGGGGGCATCGACCATGTGATCAACAATGCTTCGGCCATCAATCTCTCGTCCACGGAGCGCATCGACCCCAAGCGCTACGACCTGATGCAGGACATCAACGCCCGCGGGACCTTCATGCTCTCCAAAGCAGCATTCCCGGAGCTGCGCCGAAGTGCCGGAGCGGGACGTGACCCGCATATCCTCACGCTCTCCCCGCCGTTGAACCTCGACCCGCGCTGGTTCGGCGAGCACCTGGCCTACACGATGGCCAAGTACGCCATGTCGATGACGACGCTGGGGTTCGCAGAGGAACTGCGTTCAGACGGGGTGCAGGTCAATTCCCTGTGGCCGGCGACGCTGATCGACACGGCCGCCCTCCGCGCGATTCCCGGCGGCGCCCGGATGGTGCAGGGTGGCAGGTCGCCTCAGATCGTGGCCGATGCGGCCCTGGCGCTCATTCTGCGTGCTGCGCCTGCTCCCAGCGGCGGCTTCCTGACGGACGAGGAGGTTCTGGCTGGCGCGGGCATGACGGAGCTGGCTGGGTACGCTGTAGATCCGGAGGCGGAGCTGATCCCTGATATCTTCCTCTGAACCCCAGGACGCCTGAAGGCGAAGGAGACAGCGATGGCCGTGCAGGACCCCCATCCACGGAGCATGCGCAGCGAGGAACTGCTGTCTGAGCAGGTACTGCTGGACGAGGACCTCCTGCGCCACGTGCTGGTGGACGATGGCCCCTACGCCCATCTGAGGCGCGTGCTCACAGTGGATTCGACGAATGCGGAGCTGGCCCGGTCAGCCGCCGACGCCGGATTCCAGCGGCAGTGGCCCCATCTGAGCATCCTCACCGCGGAGCAGCAGACGGGCGGGCGAGGGCGTCTCGCGCGGGCGTGGTCCTCGCCAGTGGGCCATTCCCTCTCGACGTCCATCGTGCTCAGGCCGGTAGTGAGCACCGACCTCTACGCCTGGCTCTCGCTGCTCGCCGGCGTCGCGCTGGTAGAGGTGCTGCGCGAGGAGCACGGTGTCGCAGCTCAGCTGAAGTGGCCCAACGATGTCCATATCGAAGGGCGGAAGATCAGCGGCATCCTGGCGAGCATCGCCGGCGACGCCGTCGTTCTCGGGATCGGCATCAATGTGCTCCAGGAGGCGAAGGGCCTGCCGACCGCGCAGTCGACATCAGTGCTGGTGGAACGTGAGCGGGCTGGTCATGCCGTTCCGTCACCGGGGACATCCGAGGCAGCCACGCTGCGAACTCAGGTGCTCAGCAGCGTGCTGCTCAGGTTCGCAGAGCTTCTGCGTCAGCTCGAGGCCGCCGGGCCTGCCGCCCATGACCTGCCGCGAACGCTCCGGGACTCGGTGACAGCGGCCATGGATACGCTGGGGTCAGAAGTCAGAGTCGAGCTTCCCGACGGGACTGCCGTGCGGGGACGCGCGGTCGGGCTCTCCGGTCAGGGGGCCGTCATCGTCGAGGTCAGCCACTGGCGTGGCGCCACGGAGGAGGGGGATGAGCCCGCGTGGGCTCCCACGACGCCGGAGCGCCGGACGTTCTCCGCCGGGGATGTCACGCACCTGCGGCCACTGACGAGGCGACCCTGATGCAGTGCTCTGATACCGGGCCTGATCCCGGGCCCTGAGAGGATCGGGGCAGCGGACGGTAGAATGGAAAATCGCGGACCACGCCGGACTGGCGGCACAGAGCTGTCAACGGGCCAGGCGCAGCACGGGAAGGGTGTAGATGCAGGCGGGAGGCCTCGGCAGATGAAACTCAAGCTGGTCGAGCATGAGCAGGTGATCGCCCGCGTCCGGGCGCATCATCGCGGCCTCATCCCTGCGCTGGTGAACCTGCTGGTCACTCTGGGAGTGATGAGTTTCGCGCTGGCCTACATCTCGCGCGGCTCACAGCCTGAGTTCATTCATCACTACCACCACATCGGAGTCTTCATCATCTGGAGCCTGGGTGCCCTGGCACTGGCGTTCGGCACCGCCAAGCCGCTGCTGAGCTGGCTGAACCGCTTCACCTGGCTCACCACGCACAGGATCGTGCAGAAGAACATCATCGGCTCGGCCCGGGCGATGATCGTCCCGCTGGGCCTGCTCTCCGATGTTCATCTGAAGCAGTCGCGTATGCAGGGGGCTGCCGGGGCGGGCGATATCATCCTGGTGCACGGCGCCTACGGGCAGCAGCAGAAGTCCACGGTGAGCAATATGCCCGACGCCGAGCGCTTCTACACCCTCATCGCCGAGGAGCTCAGAACCTACCGTGGCGGAGTGGTCCGCGAAGAGGCAGCGCGCCGTGAGCCGGTCCGGCGCGATGGTGAAGGAGGACGGCCGCTCTATGCCTGATATCTCGTTCGGCTGGCGTGGGCGACGACGTCGTGCTGCGGCGCAGACGCAGGAGTACTTGAAGGATGAGGGAGACACGCCCTCGGAATATCTCTCCAGCGATACCTCGGAATTGGTCCGGGGTGACTATGCGACCAACAGGTATACCGCTGAGGATCTCAGCCGTGCCCGGTCGGACTGGTCTGATTTCGAGTCCCCGCGCGAAGAGCCCCTCGACCCCGCTCCAGCGGTGCCACCAGGGGAGGGCATCGCGGGCGACGCCGCGGCAGCAGCCCAGACTCCGCTCGTCGAAGAGCCAGAGCGCGGTACCGGAGCAGCGCGTGCACGCGGCTTCGCAGCAGCTCCGTCGCGGGGACCCTCAGCGGGTGGCGAAGCGGATGAGGGCTCTGCCGGCGCCTGGGAGCGGGCCCCGGAGACCGCTGCTATCCCCGTCCCGCACCACCAGCTGAAGAACTGGCACAGGGACTGGCACCAGGACATCCGGGACCTGGAGCACCGCCTGCTCGGTGCGGAGCGGACGCTGACCTACCGGGAGATGGCCCAGCGGATGGGCGTCTCCACCCGATCGGCTCGCAAGCTCTGGAGGGCGCTGGGTTTCCCGAACCTCGAGAACGAGGTCAAAGCGTTCACCGAGACTGATGCCGAGGCACTGGCCACAATGGTCGATCTGGTCAGGGACGGCTATCTCAACGAGGAGACGGCTATCTCGCTGACCCGTTCTGTGGGTCAGATGACCGACCGCATGGTGGTCTGGCAGATCGAGGCGCTGGTCGAAGACAAGATCACCAATGAGCAGCTGTCCGATGCAGTGGCCCGCACCCAGGTGATCGAGTCGCTGCCGCAGCTCATCGACCCCATCGAGCGGCTGATGAGCTATGCCTGGCGTCGGCAGCTATCGGCCGCCCTTCAGCGCCTGACAGTGCGCGTCGAGTCGGGGCTCGCCGCCACGGCTGCCGGCCGCGATGGGTCGGAGGATGACGCCCCGTTGCCGCTGGCGCGCGCGGTGGGCTTCGCCGACCTCGTCTCGTATACGTCCCTGTCGCGCCAGATGAACGAGCGCACGCTGGCGCAGATGGTCCAGCGCTTCGAGTCCCGGTGCGCTGAGATCATCTCGATC
>DXGD01000305.1 GCA_019114115.1 Candidatus Nesterenkonia stercoripullorum | reverse complement strand
CACCGGTGACATCCGAGCAGTGCTCGATTGGGAACTGGCGACACTGGGTGACCCGCTGGCCGATGTGGGCAGCTCCTTGGCGTATTGGACGCAGGCCGGCGAGGTGCCCGACGACGCCCCGACTGCAGTGGACGGATTCCCGACCCGCGCCGAGATCTCTGCCGAATACCTGGCTGTCTCGGGTCGCAACAAGCGAACGCTCGGCTTCTGGCACACACTGGGGCTGTGGAAGATCGCGATCATCGCCGAAGGCGTCCGTCGCCGCGTCGCGGACAATCCTGCGAACGCCGCTGCCCACGGCGTGCCCACGGCCCGCGACGTCCAGGCGATCATCGATCAGGGATGGGCTGTTGCGCGGGAGAGCGGGCTGACCTCATGAGCTTGCACTCTGCCCGTGCCCGAGAAATGGATTGTAGGATTGGCTGTCATGTCGACGACCGAAGGCTCAGCTGAGGATCTCCCCACGCTCGTGGATACCGCGCTCCTGCGCGATCCCCCGACGACCACGAGGGGAACCCGCACTCGGGCGGCTCTGGTCGCCGCCGCCCGAGTCGTGTTCGAACGTGATGGCTTCATCGATTCTCGGCTGACCGACATCACCAAAGAGGCCAAGTGCTCCACGGGCACGTTCTACACCTACTTCGACAGCAAGGAGCAGGCTTTCGCTGCTGTGCTCAGCGAAGCCCAGGAGGACATGCTCCACCCGGGCCCGCCGCACAGCGGCGACGAAGAGCGCACCGTCATCGAGCAGCTGCGAGCCGGACACCGTGCATACATCGAGTCGTATAAGCGCAACGCGAAGCTGATGCTCCTGCTCGAACAGGTCGCCGCGATCGACGCGAACTTCCGTCGACTGCGCCTCGACCGGGCGCGGGCCTTCTCCAGACGCAACTGCCGGTGGATCCGAAAGCTTCAGGACGAAGGGTATGTCGACCCGAGTCTCGACCCCCTCATGTCCGCCCGGGCGCTGTCAGCGATGGTCGGGCGGATGGCGTACTTCAAATATGCGGTCGAGGAACCGGACTGGGGCAGTGACGAACTGCTCGTGGAGACTGCGACGAAACTGTGGATCAACGCACTGGGCATTCCCACCGACGGCTCACGTCGCAAACAGTAGTCACCGGGCCGTCGGGTGCCCAGCATCGGCCGAGGGCCCAGCGGCCGGTGGCGGGTGGCCGCTGGGCCGAGAACCCATGCACCTTGATCAACGAGGAGACTGACCCATGACAATATCGACGACGTCCCAGCCCTACAGCGGTGCCCCTTTCGACAACGCATCGGTAGCCGCGCGCTTGGCGGAGCTGCCGACGACCGCCGACGCCGAGGCGCTGACGGTGTCCACCGACCAGGGAGAGTTCACTGCTTTCCGGGCGACACCTGCGCATCCGGATCCCGACCTCGGCGACGCGATCCTTCTGCACGGGTGGCCGGAATACGCGTCGTGCTGGGAGAAGACCGCAGCGCTGCTCCTCGAGCAGGGAATGGGTGTGTTCGCCTACGACCAACGAGGATATTCGCCGGGAATACGGCCGGATTCAGTCGGGGAGTATACGATCGCGCGCCTGGTCGCCGACCTCGACGAAGTCTCCCGCGCGGCGGGACTCGAACGCTTCCACCTCGTCGGTCATGATTGGGGCGGACTGGTCGCGTGGCCCTTTGCCGCGAACCACCCGCAGCGTCTGCACACCTGCACCGTCGTGTCGACGCCGCACCCCAGAGCGCTGGGCAAACAGCTGAAGACGGACGACGATCAGTATGAACGCATGGGCTATATGCGGTCGATCCAAGACCACCCGGAGGGAGTGGCCCGAACATTGCTGCGCGATGACGCAAAGAAGCTGGTCGATCTCTACGGCGGCGCCGTCCCCGACGATCTCGCAGCCTCCTATGTTGCGCGATTCAGTGAACCGGGGGCTTTTCTGTCCGTGCTCAAGTACTACCAGGCGATGGATGGCCGCGATCGGACGCCGAGCACTCCCGTCACGGTGCCCACCAGTCTTGTGTGGGGCAGCGAGGACATCGCCTTCTCCCGCACAACTGCAGAGCTCAGCGCTCGCTACGTCGATGGGCCCTATCGTTTTGTCCCTCTCGAGGGCGCGTCTCATTGGCTTCCCGAATCACACCCGAACGACATCGCTACCACGGTGATCAGCCAGGCACGGGAGCACGCGGCGGATCAGTGGCGTGCGGTTCGGCTGCCTACCGTATTGGCCAGTGCAACCGGGCCTGAACTTGCACTGCCAACGCTCCTACGGAGTCATGCTCAAGGGTGCGGGAGAACGACGGCGCCGACGGGAAAGCAGTCTCAGCCCGATTGAACAGAACTAAGGACTCATCCCCTACAACCGTCGATGGGACCAGCAGCCCGTCGATCTTATCCCCCAGCTGCTCAAAGATTGACGCAGCCCACGACCGGCAGGTGCTTTTCGGGGCCTGCGGAAGAGACGCCGAAGCACCTTGTTGCACAGCCCAGTCTCCAGTGCCGGACCCGCCCAGCAGATTCAACAGCTGAAGTGGACGCGACGGCCGCCAACTGGTCAACGCCCGATCCGATGTCAAAGTGATCATCCTCTTGGCCTGAAACACCTCGGCAAAACAGGTGACATAGTCCGGCGACACGTACGTCACACCAGCATCTGAACGGGCACTGAGCGGACCCCGCTGTGGGTCCCACCGCATTGAACGGATCGGACCATTCCAACGCAGCTCATTCCACGCCGACGGGTGCCGCCCGTCTAGGGTGTGGATGCGCCATAGCGGCTTATCCCACTCGTAAATGGAGTCTGGCGGCAATGTAAGTGGATCGCGCGGTGCCTTCGGGTTCTTCGGATGAACCGAGCTCACTCGTAGCTCAGCTCTTCAACCAGATCAGCTACTGCCTGGGTATCGCCGCCGGCATTCAACCACTGCACGGGCGATCGCTCACCCAGCTCTTCGTGCGGCTCAGTCATGAACTGCTGGACTTCCAGCGGGTGCGTGTACTGCGGAAACAGCGGGATGATCTCACTCAGCCCCGGAGTTTTCTTGCCATCCACGAACTGCCACGCCGGGTATAGCGTGTCGCGGCCCGCGGCGGTCGGCAGAGCATACAGCTCGCCACTTCCCTTGTAGCGACGAATAGCAGGCGCGTGCTTGCCAAGAAGTTCAGCCACTTGCTTCGTCGTGAGGGAAGACTCCACAGCCTCTTCCTCAGCAAGCGCTCGATCCTCCGCGATCCGCAGACGTGCCGCCGCAAGTCCCTCCGAAGACAGATCTTTCTCAGTGAGGTCTGTGTTCTCGAGCAGGTAGTCGCGCTCACCGGCGGTCAGGGCCTCTGACCTGGGGGCTGCCACTTGCTTCAGGACGTCCAGGAACGCGGCAACGCTCATGGGATTGCCCTGGCGGTCTAAGGCTGACCGCAGACGAGGTAAACGATCAAACTCGGCAGCGCTCATGTACACAATGTTACGCCATAACGAAGTGTAATTCCAGAGTTCGATTGCTGCTAAATACGCATGGTCTGGAATACCCAGGCTGGGCAGGCACTACAGCCAGGTGGGCGGCCTCATCCGGTGTCAGTCCGTGGTTAGCGAGCACGTCCCTGAGGGCACGATGATCTGCCAGCACGTCCAGGATCCAGACGAGTTGGTTCACGGTTTGCCGTACACGGCCGCCTCGGCGAGGGGAGACGAAACACCACGGGTGTCGGCATCCTCTTGATGAGGATGGCGGCACCCGTGGTGGTGTGACTCGGGAAGCCTCGGAGGTCAGTTCCCGATCGTGGCCTTCGCCTGACCATCGGCGGCCATGGTGTTGTGCGGATCAGGCAGGACCACATCCGCCTCGGGGGCATTCGTCGGCGCACCGTGCACGTCGGGCTCGAGTGAGAGCTCGTCGAACGGGTTCTGACCGGACAGGGTGGCGCGAGCCTGGTCCATATCGATCTCGCCGGTCCACTTGCCGATGAGCAGGGTGGCCACGGCGTTGCCGGTGAAGTTCGTCAGCGCACGGCACTCGGACATGAACTTATCGATGCCGACGATGACGCCCATGCCGTCGAGCAGCTCGGGACGGTGCGACTGCAGACCGGCGGCCAGAGTGGCCAGGCCCGCACCGGTGACTCCGGCGGCGCCCTTCGACGCGATGATCATGAACACGAGCAGCGAGATCTGCTCGGGGATCGACATCGGCATGCCCATGGCTGAGGACACGAACAGCGAGGCCATGGTCAGGTAGATGGCGGTGCCGTCGAGGTTGAACGAGTAGCCGGTGGGCACGGTGATCCCGACGACCGGCTTCGAGACTCCGGCGTGCTCCATCTTCGCGATGAGGCGCGGCAGGGCTGACTCGGACGACGAGGTGGAGAAGATGAGCAGGAACTCACGGGCCAGGTACTTCAGCAGCAGGAAGATGTTCAGGCCGGTGACGATCTTGAGCAGACCGCCGAGGACGATGACGATGAACAGCGCGCAGGTGACGTAGAAGGCGCCCATGAGGGTCGCCATGGCACCGATCGCGGCCCAGCCGGTCTTGCCGACGACCGCGGCGATCGCACCGAAGGCGCCGACGGGAGCGGCCCACATGATCATCATCATGAGCTTGAAGACGACTGCCTGGATGTGCTTGATTCCGGTGAGCACAGGCTCGCCGGCCTTGCCCATCGACTGCAGAGCGAAGCCGACGAGGAGTGCGAGCACGAGGGTCGGCAGCACCGGGATGTCACCGGGGATGAGGCTCATGAGGAAGCCGACCATGCCGCCTTCCTCACCGCCGGCAGCCTCCTC
>DXGD01000304.1 GCA_019114115.1 Candidatus Nesterenkonia stercoripullorum | reverse complement strand
AGGAGATGCCCAGCAGGTCGTTGGCGGCGTCGCCCTCAACGACGGCGTCAGTGCCGGTTCCCCAGTGGTAGGGGAGCCCGACCTGGTGGATCCGCCGACCACCGACGGTGAGCGGGCGGACGCGGTCGGTGACCAGGACTCGTGCCTCGATCGCAGAGCGCGGCGATATGATCGTGGCCCATCCGTAGTCCTCCAACCCGACCAGCTCAGCGAATTCCGGCGACACCTCGCAGAACATCTCCGGCTGCAGCTCCGCCAGGTACGGCAAGAACCGGCTCATACCGCCGGCCGTATGATGCTCCGTGAGCCGGTAGGTCGTGAAGATATACGGATACACCTCCGAGCCCGGCTGCGCCGACGACGGCGCCAGCAGATTGTCCTTCCGCGGGAACACGATGCGGGCCGGGTTGCTCTGCTGCCCCTAGAGCGGATTGGAGATCGGGGACTCCGGAGGCTCGTAGTGCGTGGGCAGAGGGCCATCGACCAGTCCGTTGGGAGCGAAGAGCCACCCCTTGCCATCGGCTTGCATGATGAACGGATCATCGCCGGCCAGTGCTTCGGGGCCGCCGGCATCCGGGTCGGACTCAGTGCCCGGCGCCAGCGTGGCGGGGAAGTCGGGCACGTCCTTACCGGTCCAGTGTCCCTGCTCGGCGTCCCACCAGACGTGCTTCTTCCGCTCGCTCCAGGGACGTCCTTCGGGGTCCGCTGAGGCGCGGTTGTAGAGGATGCGACGGTTCGCCGGCCAGGCCCATGCCCATTCCGCCGCGGTCTGGTCCTGTTCCTGGCCGGGCTTGCGGCGTGCTGCTTGATTGACGCCGTCGGCGTAGATGCCGGTGTAGATCCAGCAGCCTCCGGCAGTGGAGCCATCGGCGCGCATCTGCGTGAACGCCGAGAGCGGCTTGCCCGCCTCCGGGCCCGACGCGTAGTAGCCGTTGATTTCCTTCAGGACCTCTTCAGCATCGGGCTCTCCGTGCTCGTCAGTGGGGTAGTCCCAGGTGAGGTCCAGCAGCGGGCGGTCCCGTGGGTCCTGGGAGTCAGCGAGCCGGGCGCGGATGCGCTGGCCCAGTTCGTGGAAGAACTCCAACTCGCTCTGCGCGTCGTCGGGGGGACTGACAGCACGGTGACGCCACTGGACCAGACGCTGTGTCTGGGTGAAGGAACCCGCCTTCTCCGTGTGGTTCGCGGCCGGCATGAAGAAGACTTCAGTGTCGATGTCCTGCGTGCGCAGCTCGCCGCTTTCGATCTCGGGACTGTCCTTCCACCAGGTGGCGGACTCGATGAGACTGAAGTCGCGCACGACGAGCCACTTCAGGCGGGACATGCCCATGCGCTGCATCTTGCCGTTAGCAGAGCCTACGGCCGGGTTCTGGCCGATCACGAAGTACCCGTCGAGTTCATCGCGCAGCATGCGTTCCACTGTCTGGTACGTCCCGTGGGCTCCGGTCAGGCGCGGCAGATACTCGAAGGCGTAGTCGTTGCCCTCATGGGCGGCGTCACCGAACCAGGCCTTGAGCAGGCTGACGGTGTAGGCATCCGCATTCGCCCAGAAGCCTTTCTGCTGATGGGAGCCGACGGAGTCGGTGAACTCCTTCAACGTGTTGTGCCGGCCGGCTTCTGGCATCGGCAGGTATCCGGGAAGCAGGTTGAACAGTGTGGGGATATCAGTGGACCCCTGAATAGTGGCGTGACCACGCAGAGCCAAGATGCCGCCCCCGGGGCGCCCCACATTGCCCAGCAGCAGCTGCAGCACCGCGGCCGTGCGGATGAACTGGGCGCCCTGGGCATGCTGGGTCCAGCCCACGGCGTAACAGAACGCCGTCGTACGGTCGCGGCCGGAGTTCTTCGTCATCGACTCCGCGAGGTACTCGAAGTCTGCGGCGGAGATACCGCAGGCCTCCTCCACCATCTCCGGGGTGTACCGGGAATAGTGGCGTTTCACCAGCTGGAAGACGCAGTGAGGGTCCTGCAGCGTGTCGTCGTGAGCCAAGTCTGCATGATTCAGCGAGGGCCCGCCCGCGCCCAGGGCGTCGGGTCCTGCGACATCGCTGTCGGTTTCGGCGCCGGGCTCGTCGACCTTCTCGGTGCGCTCGCGAGCCTGATAGGACCAGCTGGTGTCGTCATAGGACCCGTCTTCGGGGTTGTATCCGGAGAAGAGACCGTCCAGGTCCTCAGCGTCGCGGTAGTCCTCGGAGACGATCGTGGCCGCGTTGGTGTAGTGGCGCACATACTCGTCGAAATGCAGGTCGTTGCTCAGCACGTAGTTGATGAGCGCGCCGAGCAGCACGATGTCGCTTCCAGCGCGCAGCGCGATGTGCTTGTCTGCGACGGCGCTGGTGCGGGTGAAACGAGGATCGACGTGAATGACCCGCGCTCCGCGCTGCTTGGCTTCGGTGACCCACTGGAACCCGACCGGGTGGCACTCGGCCATATTGGAGCCTTGGATGACGATGCAGTCCGCGTTAGCCAGGTCCTGCTGGGGTTGTGTGGCGCCCCCACGCCCGAACGAGGTCCCCAGACCGGGAACCGTGGAGGAGTGTCAAATGCGGGCTTGATTCTCGATCTGCACCGCGCCAGCAGCCGAGAAGAGCTTTTTGATCAGGTAGTTCTCTTCGTTGTCGATGGTGGCACCGCCGAGGCTGGCCACTCCGAGGGTGCGGTTGACGCGGTTGCCCCGCTCGTCGGCGTCCTGCCAGTGGCGACGTCGCGCCTCGAGGAACCGGTCGGCGATCATATCCAGCGCCCGGTCGTGGTCCAGCGCTTCCCACTCGTGGGAGCGCGGGGCGCGGTAGAGGATCTTCGTCTGCCGGCCCGCGGAGT
>DXGD01000303.1 GCA_019114115.1 Candidatus Nesterenkonia stercoripullorum | reverse complement strand
ATCCTCGATCGCGGCATAGCGCTTCTGGCCCTTCCACGTGACCTGAAAGGCCCGCTGCTGGGCGACGAGCTCGGCGGCGTACTCTTCGGCACGCGTCGAGCCCAGGTGGCCGGGGTCGGCGGTCGCGCGGTCGAAGTCCGCTGTGCCGTCCCCAGTGCCGTCTTCACTGCTGTCTCCAGCACCACCCTTCGCGCTGACTTCGCTGTCGGTCTGTTCTTCCTCGGCCTGCAGCCGCTCGGCGAGCGCTTCGATAGGCAGCGGCCCGAGCAGGCGGAGCAGATCGGCGGCACCTTCGATCCCGCGCAGGCGCCGGGTAGGGGTGAGGCGCTGCGCCTGCGCCTCGGTGTCGGCGATGATCCCGGCATCGAGGAACTCGCGCAGCTCGACCCGGCCCAGGAGCTCGCCCAGCAGGTCAGTGTCTACTGAGAGCGCGGCGGCGCGACGTTCCGCCAGCGGGGAGTCCCCTTCGTAGAGGTACTGCGCGATGTACCCGAACAGGACGGATTGGGCGAAGGGCGACGGCGTCGTCGTCGTGGTTTCGATCAGGGTGATGCGGCGCTGCCCGATGGCGGCGGTCAGCTCGGCGAGGGCCGGCATATCGTAGACGTCCTGCAGGACTTCCCGCATCGTCTCCATGATGATGGGGAAATCGGGGTAGCCGGAGGCGACCTGCAGCAACTGCGAGGAGCGCTGCCGCTGCTGCCACAGCGGAGTCCGCTGCCCTGGGTGCTGCCTGGGCAGCAGGAGACTGCGCGCGGCGGCCTCCCGGAACCGGCCCGCGAACAGCGCCGAGGAGCTGACTTCTTCGGTGACCAGCTCTTCCAGCTCATCGGATTCGAAGCGGAAGAGCTCGGCGCCTGGGGGCTGCTCATCCATCTGCGGTACGCGCAGGACGATGCCGTCGTCGGAAGCCATGGCGGCACCGTCGAGCCCGTAGCGTTCGTGCAGGCGCACTCCGACGGCCAGCGCCCAGGGCGCATGGACCTGGAGCCCGTAGGGGGAGTGGAGGATGATGCGCCAGTCGCCGAGTTCGTCCTTGGTCCGTTCCACCACCAGCGTCTGGTCGTTCGGGAGCGCACCGGCCGCCTGGTGCTGCTCATCGAGGTAGCGCCTGAGGTTCTCGCGGGCCCAGGCGTCCAATCCGAGCCCACTCAGCCGCTCTTCCGCGGACTCGGCGGAGGCTGCATGGATGTCCCGGACGAAAGCTCCCATCGCGGCGCCGAGTTCGGCAGGGCGTCCGATGCCGTCGCCGCGCCAGAAGGGCAGCGAGGCCGGCTGCCCGAATGCGGGGGAGACGAGCACCCGGTCGAAAGTGATCTCTTCGATGCGCCAGCTCGTCGCGCCGAGGGCGAAGACGTCGCCTACCCGGGACTCGTAGACCATCTCTTCGTCGAGCTCGCCGACGCGACGCCCCCCGCTGCGCGCGGATCCGGCGTCCTCCGAGCTGGCCAGATAGACGCCGAAGAGCCCTCGGTCCGGGATGGTCCCGCCGGATGTGACGGCGAGACGCTGCGCTCCGGGCCGCCCGCTGAGCGTGCCGGCGTCGCGGTCCCAGACGATGCGCGGACGCAGTTCGGAGAAGCGGTCTGAGGGGTATCTGCCCGCCAGCAGGTCCAGAGTCGATTCGAACGCAGATCGCGGCAGGGACGCGAACGGAGCGCTGCGGCGCAGGCTCTCATACCAGTGCTCCACCTCGACCGAGTCCAGGGCACAGGCCGCCACGGTCTGCTGGGCGAGGATGTCCAGCGGGTTGCGCGGCACGTGCAGCGCCTCGATGCGTCCAGCGAGCATCCGCTCGGCGACGACGGCGGTGGAGACCAGATCCCCGCGATGCTTCGGGAAGAACCACCCGATCGAGACCTCGCCGACATGGTGCCCCGCCCGGCCGATGCGCTGCAGGGCGGCGGAGACTGCCGGAGGTGACTCGACCTGGATCACCAGGTCCACCGCACCCATATCGATGCCCAGCTCCAGCGACGACGTGGCGACCACGCACTTGAGCCGGCCCGATTTGAGATCCTCCTCGATCAGGGTGCGCTGGTCTTTCGACACGGACCCGTGATGTGCGCGGGCAAGAGCCGCCTCATCCTCTGCCGCTTCGTCCGGGGGTTCCGCGTCCTCGCCCCGGGACGGCTGCTTCTCCGCCCAGATCTCATTGATGCGGCCGGTGAGCTTCTCGGCGAGCCGGCGGGAGTTGACGAAGCATATGGTGGAGCGCCGGCTCGTGATCAGCTCGACGACCTTGTGCTCGACGTGCGGCCATATCGAGGGCTGCATGGGCTGAGAGCCATCGGCCGACTCCACGTCAGGGTTCGCCAGATCCTCGACGGGAACCGAAACGGTGATGTCCCAGCTCTTCTCCGAAGGGGGCGCGACGATCTGCACGTCCTGCGTGCCGCCCAGATACCGTGCTACCTCCTCCCGGGGCTCGACGGTCGCGGAGAGGCCGATCCGCTGGGCGCGGCGGGCCAGCATATCGTCCAGCCTTTCCAGCGAGACGGCCAGGTGCGCGCCTCGCTTCGTGCCGGCCAGCGCGTGGACCTCATCCACGATGACCGTGCTCACCCCGGTCAGCGTGTTCCTCGCCTGCGAGGTCAGCATCAGGTACAGCGACTCCGGGGTGGTGATGAGCACCTCAGGGGGATTCCGGACGAGGTCACGGCGCTGCTTCGAGGTGGAATCCCCGGTGCGCACCCCCACTGAGATCTCCCGGGTGGGTCTGCTGAGCCGGCGTGCCGTGTGATTGATGCCGACCAGCGGACTGCGCAGATTGCGCTCGATATCGACACCCAGGGCTTTCAGCGGCGAGATGTAGAGGACCCGGGTGCCTTGGGCCGGCTCGACTCCACCAGCCCCACTTTCGCCAGACCCACTTTCGCCAGCCCCGCCTTCACCAGCTCCGCCTTCGGCGAAGAGCCTGTCCAGTGCCCAGAGGAACGCCGAGAGAGTCTTCCCGGACCCGGTAGGGGCGACGACGAGGGCATGATGCCCCTCGGCGACCGACGTCCACGCCCCCTCCTGAGCTGCTGTCGGGGCGCCGAAGCTCGCACGGAACCACTCTCGCGTGGGTTCGGTGAAGAGGCTCAGTGCGTCCATGCCACCACTCTAGGGGCAGGCTCTGACACTGCGGCGTGGCAGCGCAGAGCGAGGCTCGGCCGCTGTCGCAGACCTGCGGTCATCGGGCGTATCGAAGGATGTCGGCGCGGGTGAGGCGGGTGTCGAAGAGCGGTGCTCCGGGCTCCATGACGGACCCTGCTGCCAAGGGGCCCAGGGATACGGGGTCGAACCCCATGCGGACGATGAGGCCCATGACCCGGCCGCGCGCATCGTCGTCGTCGCCGGCGAGGGCGAGTGCGCGCCGCTGCCGCAGCGGCAGGTCTGAGGCGGCATCCTCGAGGTCTTGGTGCCCCATGTGGTTCAGGGCCTTCACCACTCGCGCCGGCCGGAAGCGCCCGGCGATGGCCATCGACGAGGGCAGCTGCTCGGCGATCGCCCCGGCGAGCCAGCCCGGGAGCAGCTCGTCCTCCCAGGTGTTGGTCGCATCGATAAGGACTCGGGGGCCGATCCACGCCGGGTCGACGTCGTCGAGGTCCTCCTGGGGCACTGCGAGCACGATGATGCCGGTTTCACGCGGCACTCTCGAGGCGATCTCCTCGGCGGGAACCGGATTGGCTCCCGGGGCATAGATCTTCAGGTGGTGGCGGAGCGCCCGCGGCGGTCTCGTCGAACAGATGTCGACGGGAATCCCGGCGCGAATCATCGTCCGTGCGAAGGCAGTCCCGGCGCGGCCTGCGCCGATGATTCCCACCGCACGCTCAGTCGCGGCGTCGTTGTCTGCGGGGAGCCCGTTTCCGCTGTCTGATATGCCGGGCTCGGGGTGCTCCTCGTATGCGTGCTCACTCATGGTGGTAGCTCCGGCCTGCGGTGATCTCCTGAGCTCGGTAGATCTGCTCGGCGAGGATCAGGCGGACCAGCTGGTGCGGGAAGACCAGAGCGGAGAGGGACCACACCAGGTCAGCTCGTTGACGGAGTGCATCCGTCACGCCGTAGGCCCCGCCGACGATCACCCTGACCGTCGCGCCGCTGTCCAGTCGAGTGCGCAGATGCCTGGCCAGGCTGGGGGAGTCGAGATTGCGGCCACGCTCGTCGAGCAGGATGACGTGGTCGGTCGGCGTGACGGCGTGGAGCAGGCGTGCCGATTCCTCCTCACGCGCAGCCTGCTCGGAGCGGCTGGAGTGGGGGAGAAACGCCCAGGTCAGGTCGTATGGCTTGCGCAGGCGGCGGGTATAGCGTTCGATGCCGTCGACGGTCCACGGTTCGTGCTTCTTGCCGATGGTCATCACGCTGATCGCCATACCGTGAACAGTATTCAACGCACGGGGCGCGAGTCCACCGGGGTTCACGCGTCCCTTGGCGTGACATTGCCTCGCATGTAACATGTTACTTACCGCTGGCCCTGTGAGGTCGGATGGTGGACCCCTGCGGGAGGAGCTGTGAGATGTCCGTCGTCGACAGTGCTGGAGCGCCCCACGCCGGTCCACGCCACCCTCGCGGAGGCCACTCCGGAGCGGGCAGCGCCGGGGCGGCCGCAGTGGGAGCACCTGTGGCTGCAGCACCCGACGCGGGTCCCCCTGCTGCGGACGCGGCGGCTGACCTGGAGGTCAAGCTGGGGGACAGGCTGCGCACTGACGCGATGACCCGGGCAGCTTACGTCTCTGACGCCTCGCTCTACCGCAGGTACCCGGCTGCAGTGCTGGAACCCCGCGACCGTCAGGACATCCGATGGGGGATCGAGCTGGCAGCGCTGCGGGGATGGCCCGTCGTCGCCCGCGGAGGGGGCACGTCTGTGGCGGGCAATGCCATCGGGGAGGGCCTCGTCATCGACACCTCGCGGAGGATGGCCTCGATCCTGGAGATCGATCCCAGGCGGCAGATCGCGCGCATCGAACCAGGTGTGCTCTGCGATCAGGTGAAGGCCGCGGCAGCGAGGCACGGTCTGACCTACGGCCCCGATCCCTCGACGCATTCGCGGTGCACCATCGGGGGAATGGTGGCCAACAACGCCTGCGGCTCCCATTCGGTCGCGTGGGGGACATCCGCGTCGAACTTACAGTCCATGACCCTGATGCTCGCTGACGGCCGGGAGGTCACGCTCAGCAGTGGCGGCGCCGACGACGCAACTATCGAGGACGCCCTGCGCGCCCTGCGCGATGATGAGCTCGCCCTGCTGCGACTGGAGCTGGGCCGCTTCCCGCGACAGGTCTCGGGGTACGGGCTGCACTATCTGCTTCCGGAGAATTCCTTCGACGTCGCCAAGGCCGCGGCCGGGTCCGAGGGGACGCTTGGAGTGATCACCGAGCTCACCGTGTCCTTGGTGCCGCTGCCGCCGTCGACCGCGCTGGCTGTGCTGGCATTCCCCACAGTGTTCGACGCCGCTGCTGCCGCGCCCGAGCTGCGGCGTCGTGGAGTGGCGACGATCGAGGGCATGGGCGGCGACCTGCTGGCGGCACTGCGTCAGAGCCGCGGAGACGAGTCCGCCGGGTCCGAGCTGCCGGGCACCGACCCCGCAGAGCCCCAGGCAGGGGGCTGGCTGTACTGCGAGACGACTGGCGAGACCCCTGAGGAAGCGGCTCAGCTTGCGCAGCGCCTGGTGGACGAGGCACCAGGGTTGCTGACCTCACGGATCGTCGACGACCCGGCCGAGACGCGAGCGCTGTGGCGGATCAGGGAGTCCAGCGCAGGGCTGGTGACGCGGCTGCCCGATGGTGGCGAGGCCTGGCCCGGGTGGGAGGACTCGGCTGTGCCCGCCGCCCATCTGGCCGACTACCTTCGAGACCTCTACGACCTCATGGCGCAGCACGACCTGCGTGGCATCCCGTTCGGGCATTTCGGGGAAGGCTGCGTCCATCTGCGCCTTTCTTTCCCGCTGACCCGTCCTGGAGGGGATCAGGCGTTCCGTCGGTTCATGGAGGACGCGGCTGACCTGGTCGCGCGTCACGGCGGTTCGCTCTCCGGTGAGCACGGCGATGGACGAGCGCGTTCAGCGCTGCTGGGCCGGATGTACAGTCCCGAGATGCTGGCGGCATTCGCCCGGTTCAAGCGGATCTTCGATCCCGGCAATGTGTTCAACCCGGGTGTGCTGGTGGACCCGGAACCGGTCGACGACAGGCTCCGTCCCGGGCCCGGGCAGCGTTCCTTCGAGCTCACGCCGGTCCACGCGCTCTCCCGCGACGGCGGATCGCTCGTCAATGCGGTCAACAGGTGCGTAGGCGTGGGCGCCTGCCGCTCCGCGGAGGGGTCGATGTGCCCTTCCTTCCAGGTCACAGGCGACGAGGTCCATTCCACACGCGGCCGGGCGAGGGTGCTCTCCGAGATGCTGCGCGGTGAGACCATCACCGAGGGCTATCGGTCGCAGGAGGTCAAGGAAGCCCTCGACCTATGCCTCTCCTGCAAGGCCTGCGCCTCGGAGTGCCCGGTCAATGTGGATATGGCCACGTACAAATCAGAGTTCCTCCATCGGTTCTACGCGCGTCGCCTTCGCCCTATGGCGCACTATACGATGGGCTGGCTCCCAGCGCTGACATGGGCGATGCACCGTGTTCCTGGGGCTGCACGGCTGGCGAATGCCACGGTGAAGATCCCCGCCGCGGAGAAGCTGCTCATGCTCGCTGCAGGTGTCGATCGCACCCGCTCCATGATCCGCTTTGCCCCCCGGTCCTTGCAGTCGCAGTTCGCCCGAAGGCGACGACGTCGCGGCCGTGCCGAGGGAAGCGGGATCTCCTCTCCAGCTGCCGGCAATGCGGGCGTCACGGCTGAGAAGGCGACGAGACCCGTCGTCGTGCTGTGGCCGGACTCTTTCTCGAATCACCTGGAGACCGGGCCGGGCTTGGCTGCGATCGAAGTGCTCGAAGCCCTGGGGTACACGGTGGAGATGCCGCACCAGTTCGTCTGTTGCGGCTTGACCTGGCATTCGACGGGTCAGTTGGATATGACGCGGTGGGCTTTGTCGCGCACTCTTGACGCGATGGCACCCTATATCGAGGCGGGCCTGCCGATTATAGGCCTAGAGCCTTCCTGTCGGGAGCTGCTCGCCCACGAAGTGACTGAGCTGCTCCCCGGCGATCCGCGCGCGGCGGCGCTGCAGCGACTCATCGTCTCTTTCGGGTCGGTCGTGGCTCGTCATATCCCGCAGAGCGGGGGAGAACCTCCTTCGGGTCAGGGGCAGCACGACGACGCCACCGAACCGCAGGACCCTGATCACCAGGATGTGCTGGCCTGGCCCTTCGCCAGGCTCGACGTCGGCGCCGTCTCTCA
>DXGD01000302.1 GCA_019114115.1 Candidatus Nesterenkonia stercoripullorum | reverse complement strand
CCAGTTCTGGACTATGGCGATCAACGGCCTGACTGCGGCCGAGAAGGAGATGACGAGCCGGAAGTATGCGGAGTCCATGACGGCCCAGGCGCGTGAGGAGGTGGCCGCGTGGCTCGAGCTTCTGGACGGGGAGGGCGCGCTGCGGGAATCGCCCACACGTCACCACGTCCACTTCCTGTGGGCCGTGGTCGACGGTCTGCTCATCGGCCGGATCGCGGCTGAAGGGCACCTCAGCGAGGAGGAAGAGCGGGCCGTCATCGAGCAGGCGGTGGCTGCCGTCCTGAAGTGACCCTAGGGCATCCGGAGCATACCCGCGGGACGGTGGCGACGTGGTCTCCGGGTCGGGTGCGGGCCCGACAGCCTCGGGCCACCCCGGCTACGGCACGGGCTGCCCGGAGGCGCGCAGCAGCTCGTACCACTCGGGTCGGGTCAGCGGCACGTCCACCGCGCGCAGGGCCTCGACGACCCGGCCCGGATTGGTGGTTCCCAGGACGACTTGGATCCCGGCAGGGTGGCGCAGCAGCCAGGCTGCGGCCACTGTGGTCGCCGTCGCGCCGTAGTGCGCGCCGATCCGGGTGAGCGCCTCGTTGAGCTCGGCATAGGCCGGGTCGCCGATGAAGGCGCCGCCGGGCCCCTGGAATGGAGACCAAGCCTGCACCTGAATGTCCCGAGCCCGGCAGTAGTCCAGGGTGCCGAGATCCGAGACGACCGACTCGGCCGGTGGAGGGCGTCCGTGCGTGGACATATTGGCGGTGATCCCGGCCGCGATCGGGGCGGCATGGGCTAGGGAGAGCTGGATCTGATTGACCTGCAGCGGCTGCTCCACGCTGCGGCGCAGCAGTTCGAGCTGGCCTGGCGTGTGGTTCGAGACGCCGAAGGAGCGCACCTTGCCGCTGGACTCCAGCTCGTCGAAAGCGCTGGCCACCTCATCGGGCTCCATTAGCGCGTCCGGCCGGTGCAGCAGCAGGACATCCAGGTGATCGGTGCCCAGGGCTTTGAGCGAGCCTTCCACCGAGCTCAGGATGTGCGCGCGGGAGAAGTCGTAGTACGGGCCGTCGCGGACGATGCCGCATTTGCTCTGCAGGGTGAACTGCTCGCGGAGGCTCCCGCGCAGATCAATCGCCTCGCCGAAGCGGCGCTCGCATTCATGCGGCTCCCGGCCGGCCCCGTAGATATCGGCATGGTCGAACATCGTGATCCCGCCCTGCAGCGCGGTGTCGACCAGGGTGCGGATCTCCTCGTCGCTGAGCGAGTGGATGCGCATCATGCCCAGGATCATGCGCTGGGCGCTGTGCGGGGAATCGTGCTGTGACTCATGCGGCGACTCGTGCGGGGAGTGTGGGATCGTCGAGCCTGGTGTGTCGTTCGTCATATCACTATGCTCGCATGCATGTCGATCAGCGCCAGCCGAGGCGATGTTCGACACATTCTTCTACAGCGTGTAGAAGACTTTTCTACACGCTGTAGAATTCAGTGTGTGATGCGGTCGCACCCGGCAGCATCAGCCTCCACGCCACGCCTGGCGCACCCCTTGGCGCAATGCCCGACGGCGCAGTGCCCGACGTGACGCGGAACTCCCGCTTGATTGCTGCGAATGTGAGAGGCCATGGAAGAACTCTTCGACCCATTGACACTGGCGCGCTGGCAGTTCGGACTGACCACGCTGTACCACTTCATCTTCGTGCCGCTGACTATCGGCATGGCGCTGATGGCCGCCATCATGCAGACGGCCTGGTACCGCACCAACAACGTCAAGTACCTCAAGCTGACCCGCCTCTTCGGGAAGATCTTCCTGATCAACTTCGCCATGGGCGTGGTGACCGGGATCGTCCAGGAGTTCCAGTTCGGGATGAACTGGTCCGAGTACTCGCGTTTCGTCGGCGACGTCTTCGGGGCTCCGCTGGCCATCGAAGGGCTCGCCGCGTTCTTCCTGGAGGCCACTTTCATCGGGCTGTGGATCTTCGGCTGGAACAAGCTGCCCCGGCTCGCCCATCTGGCCTGCATCTGGATGGTGACTATCGCCTCGATGCTCTCGGCCTACTTCATCCTGGCGGCGAACGCCTTCATGCAGAACCCCGTCGGGTTCCAGATGAACGCCGAGCGGGGGCGCGCAGAGCTGACCAGCCTCTGGGAGGTGCTGAGCAATCCGGTGGTGCTCGCGGCCTTCCCGCATACGATCTTCGCGGCGATCATGTTCGCAGCGACGGTCATGATCGCCGTCGCCGCCTGGCACCTGCGCAGGAACCAGCACGTCGAGACGATGCGCACAGGGCTGAAGGCCGGCCTGTGGACGAACCTCGCAGCTTTCGCGGGCGTCGGCCTCTCCGGGGACCAGCTGTCCCTGGCCATGGTCAATGCGCAGCCGATGAAGATGGCCGCCGCCGAAGGCCTGTACGAGACCACCAACGCGGCCAGCTTCTCGATCTTCACCCTGGGCACGCCCGACGGCGCCTCGGAGCTGTTCTCGATTCGCATCCCCTACCTCCTCTCGCTGCTGTCCACGCATACGCTCGACGGCGAAGTGGAGGGGATCAACGATCTTCAGGCGCAGTACGTGGAGCAGTTCGGCGCGGGCGACTACACCCCGATCATCTGGATCACCTACTGGTCCTTCCGCTGGATGATGGGCCTGGGCATCTTCTCCGCTCTTCTCAGCGCGCTGGCGCTGTGGTTCACGCGGCGCAAGGCCCTGGAGAGCTCACGTCTGATGCAGAACTCCCGGACCCGGGACATCATGTGGCGCGTCCTCATCTGGACTGCTCCGCTGCCGCTGCTGGCCTCGCTGGTCGGATGGGTGTTCACCGAGATGGGACGCCAGCCGTGGATCGTCTTCGGGCTGATGAAGACCGAGGTCGCTGTCTCGCCCAATGTGGCGGGCTGGCAGGTGGCCGTCTCACTGGCGGCGTTCACGCTCATCTACGGGATCCTCGCCGTCGTCGAGTTCAAGCTGATCGTCAAGGCCGCCCGGGAGGGCCCGCCGAAGATCAGCCAGAACGACGACGACTCCGTCGACTCCGACGACCTCGCCATCGTCTACTGACCGGGAAGGACACTGCTCATGGATATCACGCACATCTGGTTCATCCTGGTCGCCTTCTTCTTCGTCGGCTACTTCGTGCTGGACGGCTTCGACTTCGGCGTGGGCATGTGCCTGCCGCTGCTGGGCAAGGACGACACGGACCGACGGGTCATGATCAATACGATCGGCCCGGTATGGGACCTCAACGAGACCTGGGTCATCGTGGCCGGGGCGGTGCTCTTCGCGGCGTTCCCCGAGTGGTACGCGAGCGTGTTCTCCGGCTTCTACCTGCCGCTGCTGCTGATCCTGCTGGCGCTCATCCTGCGCGGGGTCAGCTTCGAGTACCGGCACCAGCGCAAGCACCCGGAATGGGCGCGGCGCTTCGACCTGATGATCATCGTCGGGTCCGTGGTCCCCGCGTTCCTGTGGGGCGTGGCCTTCGCGAACATCGTCCGCGGCCTGCCCATGGATGCTGACCACAACGTGCAGGCGAACCTGCTGGACCTGCTCAACCCCTACGCGCTGCTCGGCGGGGTGACTCTGCTGCTGCTCTGCCTGCTGCACGGGGCGATCTTCATCGCGCTGAAGACCACCGGTGAGATCCGCGGCCGTGCCCGGTCGCTGGTGAGCAAGGCCGCTCTGCCGACGATCGTGGTGGCCGCTGGGTTCCTCGTGTGGACGGTGATCATGCACTCCGGGATCGGGCATATCGCCTGGGTCGTCGGGCTGGCCGGACTTGCGGCACTGGCCCTGGTCGCCGCCGTGGTGTTCAACGGCCTGGGGCGCGAGGG
>DXGD01000301.1 GCA_019114115.1 Candidatus Nesterenkonia stercoripullorum | reverse complement strand
TGCCCCACTCCCCGGCCACCAATGAGGTCTTCGAGCAGTCGCTCAGCTTCACCGACGGCTACCTCCACCCCGGCGAGAACCCCGGCCTCGGCGTCGAATTCAACACTGAAGCCGCGCAGAAGTACCCCTACCAGCAGGCTTACCTGCCCTATAACCGCTTGGCAGACGGCACGATTCACGATTGGTGACCACGCCCGGGAGCCTGACCTCCCGCCGAGCCTGAACCTCAGCAGACGGGGCCTGAGCCGTACATCCGGCTCAGGCCCCGTGGCATGTGATCAGCCCCCTCTGTGACCAATCGGTCTTCGATCAGTCCATGAGCCCCACAAGCTCCGGGAGCCACGTGGACAGCACCGGGGCGAAGACCACCAGGAACAGCGCCGCGAGGATCGCCAGAAGGAATGGCCACATGCTGACCACCACTGATTCAATCCGCTGACGTGCGACTCTGGCACCCACTAACAAGACGTTGCCCACTGGTGGAGTGATCACTCCGACCGAGAGGTTCATGACCACCATGACCCCGAAGTGAACGGGATCGATGCCGAACTCGGTCGCGATGGGCAGGAAGATCGGCACGAAGATGAGAATCGCTGGGGTCGGGTCCATGAAGGTGCCGATCGCCAGGAGCACGATCATCATCAGCAGCAGCACGATCACGCGGCTGTCGGTGAACTCCAGCACGAGCGAGGAGATCGCGTCCGGAATCCGGGAGAAGGACATCACGAAGCCCAGCATCGCCGAAGCACCCACGAGCAGCATGATGATGGCCGTGGTCCGCCCCGCGTCGACGAGGATCTGCGGCATATCCTGCCATCGGACCGTCCGGTAGAAGGCCGATAGCACGAGGCAGTACAGCACCGCGATCGCCGCAGACTCGGTCGCGGTGAAGAGCCCGCCGAGAATTCCGCCGACGACGACGATGATCATCAGCAGCGACGGAACCGCCCGCCCGATGATAACCAGGCCCTGACCGAGGCTGACCCGCTGATCGCTGCGCAGCCGTCCCGACTGCCGCAACGCGTAGACGAAGACCACTGCCATACACGCCAGCAGCCACAGGATGCCCGGAATGACCCCGGCCACGAACAGCGCCGCGATCGAGGTGCCGGAGACCAGCGAGTACACGATGAACGTGTTCGACGGAGGAATCAGCATCCCAGCCGGCGCCGAGGCGACATTCACCGCAGCGCCGAAGCGACGGTCATAACCCTCCTCGGCCAGCCGCGGCTGAGTGACCGTGCCGACGGCGGCGGCCGAGGCGACAGCTGCACCGGAGACAGCGCCGAAGAGGCCGTTGGCCAGGATATTGGTCTGCGCCAATGACGCCGGCATGCGGCCTGCGAGGACCTTCGCAGCGTCGATCAGCCGTCCCGCGATGCCTCCGGTGTTCATGATCACCCCCGCCAGAACGAACAGCGGGATCGCCAGCAGCGGGAAGGAATTGATACCGGCGAACATCTGCTGCGCACCGGCCATAGCAGAGCTTTCCAGACCCAGCAGCGGGATGGCGGCCAGGAAAGCGGATCCCCCGATCACCACGGCGATCGGGACAGAGAACGCGATGCCCAGGACAATGCACGTCAGCAGGATGATTCCGGTGATGATCGCGGGGTCCATCAGCGACCACTCCTTTCACTGCTCGCCGTTTCGCTTGTCAACGTTTCGCCACCCGGTATTTCGCCACTCGGCGTTTCACCGCTCGACGTTTCACCGCTCAGCAATTGGCTGCGCACGTCCTGGCGCTGCGGCGCCGTCGCCGGTAGCTCCTCTGCCTCGATATCGGTGAAGGCCGGCACGCTATCAGCCGTGATCTGGATGATGTAGTAGAGCGAAAACAGCAGGATCAGCACACCTGACACCGGCAGCGCCAGATACATGTGCCCGAACGTCACGGGCAGGGCGCTGAGCGCCTGGTTCCACCCGGCGAGGGTGGCGAGGATGCCACCCCAGATCATGATCACGACGGCGAACAGTGCCACGGCGACCTGCACCAGGATCGCCATGAGACGTTCCCCGCGCGGCGGCAGCTTGCGAGCCAGGAACTCCACGGCGATATGGCCGCGTTCCCCGAACACCAGCGCCGTCGCAGAGAGCCCGAGCCAGACGAACACCATGCGCGAGGCCTCGTCCGTCCAGGTGCTGGGCTGGTTGACCACCTGCCGGCTGGCGACTTGCCAGACGACGGCGACGACCAGCGCCAGGAAGAGCGCCGCGGTGACCCAGTACAGCGCGCGATCGAGCGTGCGCTTCGCGTGGGTCAGGTGCGGGTGGGTCTCAGTTCCGTAGTTTTCGGCATCGTCGCGGGCCATCACGGTGCCTCCTCCCTCGCCGCCTCGTACAGCTCGCGCTGCGTATCGGTGGTGATGAAATCCTCGGCCACGGCGTCGAGCGGCTCCGCGAAGGCCTCGTGGTCGACCTCGTGGAATTCGGCGCCGTCCTCTTTGGCAGCCTCGATCGCCTCCTCGGTCTCCTCTGCCCAGAGATCGGTGTGCTCCTGCCACGCGAGTTCCCATCCGTCCAGGAAGACTTCCCGTTGCGCATCGGTCATCTCGTCGAAGCGCTCGGCGTTGATCAGGACGTAGTCGAGGCCGATCAGGTGCTCAGTCATCGACCAGTGCGGCGCAACCTCGTAGTGGCTCTGCGTGAAGTAGGAGACCTCGTTGTTCTCCGCGGCGTCGACGACGCCGGCCTGCAGCCCGGTGTACAGCTCGCCGAAGGACATCGGGGTGGCGGAGGCTCCCAGTGCGTCGGCCACTGCGATGTTGAGATCGGACTCCTGGACGCGCAGCTTGGCGCCGGCCATGTCTTCCGGCGTTTCCACTGCGCCGAAGCTCGTGTAGATGCTGCGCGTGCCCTGGGTAAGTCCGCCCAGGACGGTGAAGCCGTTCGACGATTCCAGCGAGGAGTAGAGGTCGCCGGTGATGGCCGGGTCCTGAACCACGTCCATCTGATGATCGACATCGTCGAAGACGCGCGGCACGTTGAAGGCGATGAAATCATCGTTCACGTTCTCCAGCTGGGCCCCGGAGACGACCGCCATATCCACCACGCCTTCCCCGACGAGCTGCATGACTTCGGCCTGCGCTCCGAGGACCTCATTGGGATAGACGTCGAGGCTGAGGTCTTCCTCGCTCTCATCGAGGAACTCCGCGAAGCCCTCGAGCGCGACATATGAGGGGTGGTCCTCCGACTGGTTCAACGCCAGCCGCAGCACGTTCTCGCCCTGCGTACCGTCGACGGCGTTGCCGGCACCGCATCCGCTCAGCATCAGGGCCACCACTGCGCCAGCCGCCATGCATGTCAGTCTGGAATTCGTCATGCCACTTCCCATAGCTCGGGTACAGCAGCGTCGGCCCACCGCGGTACACCTCGATGTGACCTGCAACACTGCATCACTCACCCTGTGATTGCAGCAGGTGACGAGCGTCGATTTGAAGTTGTTGCCTCTTCTTGCCAAGAGCTCTTGCTGGTCTCGTCCCACTACTCCCAGCTCACCGAGGGGACAGCTCGGTTCCTGCGGGCAGACTTGACACCCGCGGGCTGGCGAAGGCCCGAGGGCGCTGCTGCCGAAGTACAGTAGGCCCATGAACGCGTCGGCACCTTCAGAGCGGGCGGCAACGATCTACGACGTCGCAGCACATGCGGGCGTCGCGCCGTCGACTGTGTCCCGGGCCCTTTCCCGCCCGGGACGGGTCAGCAGTGCCACCGCGGAGGTCGTCCGTGAAGCCGCCCGCGCTGTCGGCTACCACCGTGCGCCGCTGACCAGCTCCTTCAACCCGCTTCCGACGAAGTTGCTGGCCATTCTCCTGGCGGATATCGCCAACCCCGTCTTCAGCGAGATAGCTCGCGGGGCGCAGACGGCAGCCGAGCAGCTCGGGCACACCGTGGTCATCGTGGACGCCCAGGAGTCAGGCACCAGGGAACGGCACGCCGCGGAGCGCTTCAAGAGCTCAGTGGATGGGCTCATCCTGGCCAGCCCGCGGCTCTCGGACTCGGGCATCCGGTCCATCGCCAAAGAACGTCCCGTCATCACGTTGAACCGTCAGGTGCCGGGGCTCGCCGCTGTTCTCACAGATGGCGCTCTGGGTGCCTGGCACGTGGCGACCCATCTCTACGAGCTGGGCCACCGGTCGGTCACCTATGTCAGCGGGCCCGAGACGTCCTGGGCTGACGGCATGCGCTGGCGCGGGCTGAAAGCCGCTGGTGAGAGCCTTGGCCTGCGGACTCGCCGGATCGGCCCTTTCCCTCCCACCATGAATGGCGGCGCGCGGGCCCTTCACGTGTGGCGGGAAGCGCGCACCTCGGCAGTCTTCGCCTACAACGACGTGATGGCCATCGGGTTCATGCGAGCCGCTCTGGGGTCAGGCTTCAGCGTCCCCGGCGAGGTCAGCATTGCCGGGTTCGACAACAGTTACGCCACGCGCTTGACGACCCCGACTCTCACCTCAGTCGCTTCGCCTCTGCACCAGCAGGGCGCGACGGCGGCGTCGAACCTGATCGCGATGATCAATGGCGCCAAGTCCTCCGAGCACCCCGTCACCCTCCCGGTGAAGCTCATGGAGCGGGAATCGACGGGGGACGCTGCGGGCTGAACGCTCAGCAGGGCTAGGTGTACTGCCGGGCTAGGTGTTCTGCCGGGCTTCCGCGTCGGCCTCAGCGCCTGAATCAGCACTTGAATCCGTCCGTGAATCCGCGCTGTCGTCGTCCTCGGCGGACTCGCCCGCCTGGTTCTCCGCCTGGTCCTCTGCCGTACCGACCGATCGGCCAGCTGACTGATCGGTGCGGTGCAGCCGGTCCATTTGCTCCTGTGCCTCGTCGACCTCCTGGCCCGCGGGGGTCTGGTCGCGCCCGCTCCAGACTTTGATGACGCCCCAGGCCGCGGCCGTCAGAGGCACCGACAGCACCGCGCCGACGACACCCCCGAGAACAGTGCCCACAGTCAAGGCCAGCAGGATGATCAGCGGGTGCAGCTTCAGCGTCTGCGCCATCACCACGGGTTGAAGCAGATTGCTCTCCAGCTGCTGCACCAGGATGACGGCGGCCAGAACGATCAGCGCCACCACCGGACCATTGGCCACCAGCGCCACCAGAGTCGCCAGAGCGCCCGCGACGGTGGCACCGACGATGGGGATGAATCCGCCCAGAAAGACCACCACGCCCAAGGGCAGAGCCAGGGGAACCTGGAGGATCAGCAGCGCCGCGGTGATCCCTACGGCGTCTGCGGCGGCGATGATCGCAGTACCCCTGACGTACCCACCGAAGGTCTTCTGCACGCCGTCGCCCGAACGAACCCACAGTTCACGCACGTGCTGAGGGGTCCAGGAGACGCAGAAGGCCCAGATGCGGTCGCCGTCTTTGAGGAAGAAGAACAGCGTCACCAGCAGCAGCACGAGGCCCGTGACGAAGCTGCCGGCCGCGTTGATGGTGGTGAGAGCGCCGGTGCCGAACTCTGCGCTGGCGACGAAAGAGGTGATGCCATCCAGCGCTCCGTCGATCATGCTCTGGTCGATCGTGAAGCCGAAGTCGCTCGCGATGGTCTCGGCGGTGTTGCGCAGCTGGTCGAACCCTTCCGCGGCTTGGGATGCCAGCGTCTCCCACTCGTTCATCACGGAGAAGGTCAGGCCTGTCGCCACCCCGCCGAGCACCAGCAGCGAGCCGAGGAACACCGTCCACGCCGAGAGCATGCGCGGCATGATCCGTCCGGTGAGCCGCACCAGCGGCCACAAGGCGCACGCCAGGATCATGGCCACCAGGACCGGGATCACCACGATCGTCAGCCTGAGCATGGCGAAGATGAGCAGGCCGGCGATGAGCCCGACCAGCAGCAGTTGCGCCGCCCGGATGCCGAGCCGACCCAAGGAATCGGACCACAATCCGACTCCGATGGAACCATGGTTCTCGCGGGCCGCGTGGGTCCCGCTGCTGAGCTTCTGCATCCTCATGGCCTCCGTGCATTCGAAGAGAGACGACGCCCTCACCTTACACGTGGCACAGCCTCGTTCTCGCTCCCCCACGAAGGGTTAGACAACACGGCATTCTGACCAGCAGCTACCCGGCACTACCGACTTCCTCGAGGGCCGCATCCACCGCTGCGACGACGGCGACGACCAAGGGCTCCTCGAATTGGTCCTCTATTCTGAGCGCCGGCTCTGACAGTGGACCGCCGCCCATGATGACGGCCTCGGAGCCGTCCGAGCT
>DXGD01000300.1 GCA_019114115.1 Candidatus Nesterenkonia stercoripullorum | reverse complement strand
AGTCTGGGACTACATTTATATATAGCTACCCTGTGAGCATTCTAACTGGACCAATTATTCGGCTTCCCTGCGGAAGTAACGTGTCGTCGCGGCAGCCTGGACGGATGCTGCGGCGCGCCCTGGTCGATTGGCACGCGTGGTGGCCTACGGTTGACGGGTATGGCGGAGCACAGCATCACGAGCATCGGCGAAGTGCAGGCAGCGTATGGAGCGAGAGCTCTCGAGTACGCGAACGCCCTCGGCGCGCTGGAGAACCTCGCCGAAGCTGATCTCACGCTGGTCGCTGACTGGGCGAAAGGCATCGCGGGCAGAGTGGTCGACGTAGGATCGGGCCCCGGCCAATGGACCCAGTATCTTCACCGTCTGGGCGTACGAGTATCAGGGATCGATCCCGTTCCCGAGTTCGTTGAACTGGCCAGCGCGGCCTACCCAGAAGTGTCGTTCGAAGTCGGCCGTGCCGAGAACACACTCCTGCCCAAGGGCACACTCGGTGGCGTGCTGGCGTGGTACTCCCTGATCCACACCGAACCCCTTGCGATCTCTCAGGCGCTCCAGGAGTTCCACAGAATTCTTCGACCCGGAGGTGGGCTCGCATTGGGGTTCTTTGAGGGCCTGGAACTCGAACCCTTCGAGCATGCCATCACCACCGCGTGGTTCTGGCCAATGCAGCGCCTTGTCAGCGAGGTCGAAGCGGCAGGCTTCACGGTGACTCACACCGAGACACGCACTGATCCCGGTTCACGGAGGCACGGCGCCATCACCGCTTTACGGGAATAGGCAGTCAGGCCCAGGGAGTTGGTCGACGTCTACTCCTCCACACGTCTCACGACGCGCAATGCCCCGTTCGCTTCCCGCTCCACAGCCCACGACTTCGCGGGAATGGACGTTCCGGCGGCAGTCCGGTGCTCATCGACGTCCAATATCAACCAGTCGACACCAGGAGACAGTCGGGCCTCCGTCAGGACGCCGTCTGAGAAGATCAGCACGACGTCGACCGCCTCCCCGGGCACCGGTCCATCAAGCTGGAGTCGGGCACCGGGGAAGAGGTGGGTCCGTTGCGTCGTCAAAGTCCTGAGCATCACAGCGCAAGCTCAGTCGTCGTCCCAGTCGTCGTCATCCCAGTCATCGTCCCAGTCGTCGTCATCCCAGTCGTCATCCCACTCGCCGTCGTCCCAGTCTTCCTCCCACTCGTCCTCCCAGTCATCGTCGTATTCGTCGTCGACCTCGACGGGCGGGGGAACGACCGGTTCCTGAGGGGGTGGTGTCTCCTCCGGCGTGCTGGGCTCAGGGGTCGGGGAGTCAGAGGAACCACCCGACGACGGCTCTTCCGACTCGTCCTCCCGTGGCCCGGGCGTGGGTTCAGGGGAGGGACTCGCGGACGCTGAAGGGGCGACGTGAGGTGCATCCTCGATGATAACTCGACTGGAGCTGGGGTCCATCGCCGAGGCGATGCTGACGACCCCGGCAAGGACCGCCGCGACGCTCAACGACGCCGCCGCGGTGCGTACGATACCGCTCCGCCTGCTGCCCATGGCGTGTGCCTCCTCTGGCCGTCCCGTGCTGAACCCTTTTCCCAGCATGTCACGCATCACGGGATATCTCCTCCTCGATGCTTGCTCGCTCGGCGCACGCGGCGATTCGCCAGCGCGGCCGCAGCACGTTGACACAGGCTACGCGCAGCCGTGCCGCGATCCGCCAAGCCGCCAGCCGGTGCGGTTCGACGCCCAGTGCGTTCGATGTGTGCAGCACTGACTCCAACGCGATGCTGGCACGCTCACCCGGCCATCGGCCCTGCGTCACGGCGAAGTCAATGTGGGCCGCAAGGTTTCCGAGATCCAGACCGGGATCTGCGCGCGAGCAGGTGTCAAGATCGATCAGCCCCACCCCCTGGTCCGGGTCCCACAGCAGCTGGCCATCATGCAGATCACGGTGGGACAGGGCAGACGGGGGACCCGCAGCGTCCAGCCGGGCGGCGACCCGGTCCACCACATCGGGAGTCCCCTCGCCGAAGAGGGGCGAGGCGCGCGCTGCCCACATGCGCAGAACGGCCTTCTCCTCTGCGACCCCGTGGATCGGGAGCCCATCGGAATCAGCGGTTCTCACAGAGGCCGACCACCCAGCTGACCACGCCTCCCACGCGGCGGCCCACTCGGTGTCGGTCAGTCGGGGATCGGCGCCCAGTGCGGAGAACGATCTGCCGCGCAGCGCGCTGAAGCAGACAACGCTGGCAGAATCGAACTGGTGAGGCACGATGGAGGGCAGCCGGAAGCCGGACACGAAGCTGCGCCCCCGCCCATGGGCTTCTGCGACCCGCGGCGCCTTGCCGGACGGCACGATTTTGGCATAGCTGCGACCATCGTGGATCTGGACCACCGCCCGCCTGCCGGGGCGGTGCGCGATAAGGCGTCCCTGTCCGGCCACCGCACCCAGTGCGGGGAGCGCCGGGTCCTCGTCCGGTTCGAGCAGCGTGACAGTGCCCTCCGCATCGACACGTCCGCCGCGGACGACGTCGTCGCAGTGCGCTTCCAGTGACAGTCGCGGATCTGAGCCCGAGGCGGGCCACACGCGCTCGATCAGCCAGTCACGCCCGTCGAGCCGTGCAGCGCTAGGTACGTCGGGAGTCATGTCGGCGATACCTCCTCTGCCCGTGCGACGGCGCGCTCAATACCGCGGGGCCAGACGGCATCGCCGTGAAGGAACGGCTCGGCGGCGCGCTGAACGTGAGCGAGTGCCTGCCAGCCGGGCAGTGTGCGGTCGTCGACGCGGCCGCCTGCCTCGCGGTACCCGTCCAGTAAGGCAGGGTCGCCACCACAGGCCAGATACGTGCCGAGGTCGTACTCGCGCGGCGCGAGAGTCGCCCGGTCCAGATCGATGATTCGCACCTCACGGCCGTCGGTCAGCGCCTGATCCGCCGACCAATCGCCATGTGCGAGCACCGGGCTGCTGCCTTCACCAAGCCCGGAGAGCCTCGTGGACAGCGCCTCAACTCGCTCCCTGAGGGCCGGCAGCAGGGTCGTGATCGCCGCCGCCGCAGTGCGGGCGATGGCCGCGGCATCGAGCACGGGCAGCTCCAGCTGCGCGCAAGGCGTGCCGTGAATTCCCGCGAGGGCCGCACCAGCCTGGCGTGCGGGACCTGCGCCGCCCTTGAAGGAGAGGTCTCCGTCGCCCCACCAGCTGGATGCCCAGCAGTTCCCGACGACGTGCTCGGGCACGATCAGGGAGAGGCCCCTGCCTGCGAGCGCTCGGGCGACGGCGGGGGCCCGCGTCTGCGCACTGGCCGTGATCTTCAGTGCCCTGGACCCCTCGCGCAGCACGAGCCGGCGCAGTGGGTTGTAGCGGATGAGGTCGGCCCCGCCGAATACCGGCGCCTGCTGGCCGAACAGGCGCGTCACGGTTCTGCTCAGAAGACGGTCGGCGTGGGCGGGTCCTGCCAGCGTGTGGGCAGTCAGGGGGAGCGTCTCCGCGCCGGCGCGCTCCGCCCGGCGGACGGTCTTATTCAGCTTGACGGGGTCGGAGTAGGAGACGACCCAGAGTCTGCTCCCGTCGTCGGCACGCAGCGCGGCGACGACGGAGGCTCCGGGCTTGTACCGCAGCCGTTCGAGGACTGTCGAGAATCCCAGGCTGGCGTTCCTGCGTTCCGCGCCGAGCACGAGCGGGAGGTCGGGAAGCTTGGGATCGCGTGCGGCCAGTTCGCGCAGCGCCTCGTCAGCTCGCGGGATGGTGACCGGTGGTGACCCGCTCATCGCGTCCCCCATGCCGCGGCACCCTGGCTCGAAGTGTCCCGCACCGCAGTGCCCTGTTCCGCAGTCCCCTGTGCTGCAGTAGTGGTGACGGCGGACGCCGTGCGCATCCAGCGGGAGAGGCGAGAGCCGTCGTCGGCGAGCAGCACGCACGGCTCGCCGTCCTCGACCACGCAGCCGTCCTCGATCCATACGATGCGGTCGGCGGCGCGGATCTCCACCGGATCATGGGTGACCGCGACCGTCGTCCTCCCTGTCGTCAGCTCGGTGAGGGACGCGGCCACCTGCTCCTTGGACGCAGGGTCGAGTCCGGTCGTGGCCTCGTCGAGGATGACGATAGGCGTGTCGCGCAGTAGCGCCCGGGCAATGGCGATTCGCTGTCGCTGACCTCCGGACAGCGTGCCGCCGCGATCCCCAAGCTCGGTCTCGTACCCTTCGGGCAGAGCGCGGATGAAGTCGTCTGCCAGGGCGCAGCGCGCTGCCTCCACGACCTCTTCATCGGTCGCGTCGATCCGGCCGAGACGGATGTTCTCCCGCACTGTCGTGGCGAAGAGGACAGCCTCCTGCAGGACCACGGCGGAGCTGCTGCGGATGCTGGAGAGGGTGGTGCTGCGCAGGTCCACTCCATCGATCGCCACGGTTCCTCCGACCGGGTCGGAGGCTCGGGTGATGAGCCCGGCCAGCGTGGACTTCCCGGCCCCCGAGGGACCCAGCAGGCACACCGAGCTTCCCGCCGCGAATTCCAGCGAGAGCCCGCGGAACAATGCCCGCCCGCGGCCGTCGTCTACGTCGACATCAGAAAACGATATTGTGCCTCGCACATCGTGGAGCGGGCGGGCACCAGGGCTGTCGGCGATGTCGACGGGCTCGTCAAGGAGGTCGGCCACCCGCTCGCCCGAGGCGACGGCGCGGGCGATGCGTCCGGTGTGCTTCGCGAGGTCCTTGAGCGGACGCAGCGCCAGCTTCAGGTACGTGGTGAAGATGACCAGGTCGCCGGGTGTGAGTGCTCCCTCAACCACACGGAGCCCCCCGATGACGAGCACCAGAGCGAGTCCGGCGCCGATGATCACATCGGTGCCGCGCTCGAGTCCGGCTGCCAGACGCTTGGAGACCACCCCCTGACCCAGCGCCTTCTGATTGCCCTGTTCGAAGGCGCGGCCGCGATGCGGCTCCAGCCCGTAGGCCTGGACGACGCGGATCGCGCTGAAGGTCTCGGCGGCGGTGTTCGCCAGATCGCCTTCACTGCGTCGTGTGCGGCGGGCCGCCGCGGCGATCTTCGGGGCACCCCGCCGCGAGAGGAGCAGGTACGCCAGCACCGCGACCAGAACGACGCCGGCCAGCAGCAGATCCATGAACAACATCACCGTGCCCAGCACGACCAGGGTGATGACGTTGCCGATCAGCGGCAGTCCCGCGGTCACCGTCGCCTCCTGGAGCCGCCCGACGTCGCCGACCAGGCGCTGCACAGTGTCCCCGTGAGGGGCCTGGGAGTGATATCGCAGCCCCAGTGACTGGAGGTGCTGGAAGACCCGAGATCTCAACAGGGTGGCGATCCGCGAACCGGCGAGGGCGAACGCGACCGTCGAGCAGTACTGCGCGATCGCGCGGAATCCCACGATGCCCAGCAGCAGCACCGCGAACGACAGGAGAAGTCCGATGCTGGCGCCTGCGACATCCTCGTTCGCGCCCCCGGTGGCACCGAGGCTGACGCTCACGGCGTCGATCACGAACTTGAGCGGCCACGGTTCCAGGACCCGCAGCGCGACCTCAGCGAGCAGGGCGAGCACGCCCCCGCTCAGCAGGAGGCGGTTGCCGCGAAGGTGGGGGCGGGTGAGAGCGAGGGTGCGTCGCAACGCGCTGCGGCGTGGCTTCGGGTGGGAACGGTGCTGTGCCCGGCGACGGGGCTGGCTGCGCGGACTCATCCGGTCCTCACACCGT
>DXGD01000299.1 GCA_019114115.1 Candidatus Nesterenkonia stercoripullorum | reverse complement strand
ATGAGTTCTCGTCCACAGTGTGTGTATAGAACGCCTGTGGGTCATTAATCCGAGGAGATCGCGGAATGTTCGCCTGAGAAGAGACTGTTTCTGACGCGATGTCCCACCACGGTTCCGCTACAGCTACTCCGTTACGAACCGCAGCCTAAGCGCTTCGCCTGCAGCACTGCCAGACAAGAAGCGACGTGTCGCCTGCACGAACTCTTCGAGAAGCTCCTCGCCGAACGCCTCACGAAGACTTTCTTCCGTAGTCTTCTCATTGGCGAGAACCTCCGGGCACAGATTGTGACCCGCAGGGGTCAACTGCAGCAGGACCTGACGGCGGTCCATGGGGTTGTCCACACGGTGTACCAGCCCTCGCTTGACGAGCGTGTCAACTAATCTGCTCGGACTGCCGCTCTCACATACCAACAGCCGACCCAAGCCTCGCAGGGTGATAGGCCCGTACTCACTCAGCACCATGATGACTTCGGCTTGCGACGGGGTAACCCCCTGCGCCGCCAATGAGAGCGCGAGCTGCCGATGGCCTTCTCGCTGTGCGGCCAATATCGAGTATCGCAGTTCACTGGCTGCGCTGAAAGTCCGACGAATCTCGGGCATATACGCGTGCTCCCTCTGGGTCTGGTACGAATCACTCCCCGTGCGATTCAACATCGCCTGTGAGCGTGTTCTCGTCTATCCTAACGAGGCAGACGTGCCATGAGATGACGTGGCATCTACTCCCAAACAGACCTGTGGTTCTTGACATGGCGGCCACAATGACTCATTATCATGTCATTAGATGACACATCATCTAAAACTGTACACTTTTTGCCGCTGCGTGTCCCGTCCCTGGATTGGCTCCCGCTTCACCTGAGCCGGCTTGCCATGACGCATCTTGATGAACACGAACGCCTGAGCGCCGTCGTTCGCTCAGGGAACGACGCATATCTCACTCCCCCACTTGGTCGTCACCACAACGTGCGGATACTCAGGCTAGGCGCGCCTCAGACGCACGCACTGACCAGGGAGACAATTTCACAGTTTGCCAGCATCGCGTTCTATAAGCCTCCAAGAGAAGGGAAACGATATGACGCACACCCATTCAGCACAGCGAATCATGCAGGCTGACCGAGCAGTTATTCACGGAATCATTCTCAACATCTCCGAACTGGCTGATTGGAACCCTGCGCTCAACTGGACCGACACCGAAGCGAACGTAGCTGAGGTGGGCGTTTCCTACTCGGTGTCGACGAGGCTCCCCGGCCGCGCCACGTTGACCTACCTTCGCTCGGACGAGGATCGGGTCTGCTGTTTAGGCGCCCCTTCCTCTAAGCCTTTTTGAACCCGATACAGCCACGAAGAACGACAAAGAAGGTAGCGTTGCTCCTTCGGGGTAGCCCTCCCCGGTCAGACTTCGTGATGTCACAGCGCCTGGGTGAGACGTTGCAGTGCTGCAAGGTGCTGGGTATAGGCGGTGCGCCCGCGCTCGCTGAGAGATACCCAGGTTCGAGGACGGCCAGGTCCGTGGGATTTGCCCCGGCTCAGTGAGATATAGCCGGCGTCGGCAAGGCGGCGTAGATGTTTGCTGAGTGACGAATCGCTGATTCCGGCGGCCGCTTTGAGCGTCTGCGCCTCGACCGCTGTGGTGGCCGCCAGGGTCGCGCAGATGCGCAACCGGGCGATTTCGTGGATCAGCGGATCGAGGCCGTTGCCGGTCGGCTCGTCGGTCACGATGCGGCGCTTCGGATCTGGGCACGAAGCAGGCCGTCGTAGCGCCGTCCGACGACCACGGTGCCGACAATGAGGAGTGCGGAGATCGCCCAGGCGGTCCAGGCGATGCCGAGCTGATGACTGAGGACGAATCCGGCGGCGAAACAGACGATGACGCCGCAGACATAGACGGCGAGCAGTGACCGCCCGCGTTGGCCTCCGTCGGGGGCATCGGCCCAGTAGAGGTCGATACCGGACAGACGCCGGTAGATGCGCCCCAACGCAATGATGCCCAACACTGGCACCGGCATGAGCAACACCGCGGGTCGACCGAGGACGCCGCCGAGCTGGAGTATAAGGAGACCGAGGAGTAGGCCGAGGACTGGGTGGTACCACCACGGCGTGTAGAGCCGGTCGGCGAGCCGCCTGCGTGCAGCAGCCACCTCGTCGAGCGCGTCGCCATTCTCCGAGTTTTTATCCATACAGGAAAGTATTCCTGTTTCTTTCCTCAGGGTCAAGAAAATATTAGTGGCGTGCAGATGCCCGCCCATCGAGCCGCCGGTCCTCGACGGGGCGGTCAGGTACGGGGTGGCTGAGTCACCCTGCTGACGCTGTCCGCCGGTAAGTTGAGCCCACGGGAACAAGGGGCAAGGAGCAACTGCTCGCGTCCTGGGCAGACCTGCGCTGCCCCGAAGTAGACTGGAATCACAGAAAACCGCAGATCAGGAATGAACTACTTTTGCTCCCCTACGGCGTGGCGTTATGGGGGTAGCTGCGCTTGAGTGGCAACTTGCGGATTTCAGGTCGTGGTCTAGGGCGAGGCGTTCAGGTCAGTTCTTCGGGCCTTTGGGCCAGGAGAACCCGTGGTGTCGCATGCGCTCCTCTCGCAACCATTTAACGGGCGTTCGACATACGGATCCCCTGATGAACGCACCGAGTCTTCCGCTGAGGGAGAGAACGCGAGGATTGTCGTTACGGCTCACGGTTTGGATCAGACCGTCTTTGCACATGATGCTCAAGCACTGGATAACGAATCCGTGTGAGTGTGCTTCGGGGGTCTGTTGTTGTAGTTCGGTGAGTATGACGTCGGCTGCGTGCCCGCCCACAGGCATGGCGGCTGCGCAGCTTTGCCGCTGGTACGCGTACTCGGCCTGGTCGCTGATCTGCAGGTCTTGGGCGATACTCGCGACGCTGCGTCCAGCGTGGAGCGAGTCCAGCACTCGTCGCCGGAATTCGGCGGGGTAGCCTCTTCGTCCCATCTGGTCCTCTTGTGCTCAGGACATCCAAAATCCAGGAAATTCCCACTCCTCGGAACCCAGGACGGACCAGAGCCTCCACCAAACCCGGGGGCGATTCAGATGACTTGGCGACGTTGTTGTTCCGAAGCTTCGAACTCGACTGCTTCGGCCTGTTCGTGATATTCGATGACCTGGACCTGATGCGCCACTAGCGCTTCCTTCACCTCGGCAGGGGTGGCGTAGAAGTATTCGCGGCGCATGTTGATCAGGTTCACTCGTACGTCGGCAAAATGCTTGTGGAGGGCGTTCTCCAGGCCGACTGCGTCTTCGGTGAAGATCATAGTGTGCTTGTCAAAGTTGAACGGCACTGAGGCGTCGGAGAGCTCCTTGAGTCGCTCGTCAGGATTGAGCCGCCGGGTCATGCCGATCTTCACGATGCGTTCCCCGAAGGCTCCGCGGTTGGAAGCGACGTAGACGTAGCCAGCGCGAGTATTCGCCATCGTTCGTTCAACATCTTCGAGCTTGTCCTCAGCTTCGGCCAACGCCAAGCTCATCTTCATAGCCTCCACCTCGTCACCTGAAGCCCGGAGGGAAGCCACAACGTTGCGGTAGTGTTCGACTTCCTTCTCCTGTTTTGCCTTAGCCTCCATGAATTCCTTCTGAGCCTTGGCTTCCTCGCGCTCCCGCCGCCGGATCTCCCGCTCCTCTTCCTTGGCGGCCTTCAGCGCTTCGAGGTGCTTGTGAGTCAACTCAAGCTCACGTTCCCGGAGACGCACGTACCGGGCGTTCATCTTGATATCCATGCTCTTACCGAGGCGCTCAACTGCGGCAGCTGACTTCTGAAGACGCTTCGTCGCCGTGCTGAGGTGACCCGCCCGGACAGTCTTGACCGCGTTCTCAGCTTCCGCGTTGAAGGACCGCAGGAGCAGCTTCACCATGTCCCCCACCATCTTCTGACCCTGGCGGAGGTTGTTGTTGTAAGTCATGGTCGTTGACCCGGTGGCTGCCTCCTTGGCCTTGACCATGTCTTTGATCTGCTGCTGCACGCCCTTCAGTTCGTCACCGAGTTTGACCGAGTCGTCGGCCGGGTTCTCGAAGTCATAGAGGCCGTAGTCTTGGACATCGCGCACGTCCTTGAGATTGAGGATCTCGCCATGGAGTCCCTCGATCTCGCGCTTGCGCTTTTCGATGTCCTTAGCGATGGCCATGCGCTCCTCGTGCTTCGCTTCGATGACCTTCTGCATGTCAGCCTGTTCAGCCTCGAATGCTTGGTGCCTGGCTGCCAGTTCTTCGTCGAGCTTTCGCAGCTGGTCCTGGCGCTGAATGTGGTCCATGGCGCCGAGTCTGTGGACTTCGGATTCAACCCAGTCACTACGGCTGCGTTCGGATGCCCAAGCATGGTGCGCCTGAACTGCTCGACGTCGCAAGACCACAAGGTGCACGAGCGCCATGATCAGGAATGGGATCGCCGCACCAGGAATAACGGTCAGGACGATTCCGACGCTGATAAGGACAACGCTAGTGACGAACCAACCTGTTCCCATCGAGCTCGGCATTGGCGTCGGTGCAACCGGGATAGTAGTCATAGATTCCCTCATGTAGTGCGTGTTCCTGTCTGTGTTCGATCGAGAGGGTGGCAGCCAATAACTAGCAGACGCGATATCCCCCAGGAACCGAGGTAATGGGGCACCTCAAGGGCCTCATAGACAAACGTGTAAAGATCCACGCAGGAACCACTTCCTCCAGGGAAATAGCTGCAACTATTCCCACTCAGGAGTACCGCGTGTCTCAACGTTCCATGTCCGGAGGAAACCACTTAGGTAATGACAGCCGTGGCCTCGCGATGTAGTTGGGCGGCTGGGCAGATCCGGAGTGGAGTTGCCGGGTCGGCGTCCGCCAGGGCAATGCACCCGATGCGCGAGTCGAAGACGTCGGTTTCCGCGTGGCCCGCGGGCCGGTGCACGAGCACCGTAGCACCGGGACCTTGCAAGGTTGGTCCGAGGAAAGTGATCGTCGGCGTGCATCCTTAACACGTCCTCTACTTGTGGGATGGACACGGCTGACATAAGGCTTCTGGCCGGGGCTCCCCCACATATTGCCGTTCAAGTATCAACGCCGAACCCGCGAGCCGCCTCTCCGATGATTTGACTCATTCCTGGGGGTGGTGCGGTGATCGGTTGAGACCGCGGACGTGGGAGGGCACAAAAAAGCCCCGAATCCGCGAAAACTCGCAGATCCGGGGCCCTTGGCTACCCCTGAGCGGTCAGGAGCGGACGAGGTCTTCTAGAAGTCCCAGTCATCGTCCTCCGTCTCGATGGCTTTGCCGATGACGTAGCTGGAGCCGGAGCCGGAGAAGAAGTCGTGGTTCTCGTCGGCGTTGGGGCTCAGCGCGGAGAGGATCGCTGGGTTCACGTTGGTGACGTCGGAGGGGAACATCGCCTCGTAGCCCAGGTTCATCAGGGCTTTGTTGGCGTTGTAGTGCAGGAACTTCTTGACGTCCTCGCTCAGGCCGACGCCGTCGTAGAGGTCGTGGGTGTACTGGACCTCGTTCTCGTAGAGCTCGAAGAGCAGGTCGAAAGTGTAGTCCTTCAGCTCCTGACGGCGCTCCGGGGTCTCGTTCTCCAGCGCACGCTGGTACTTGTACCCGATGTAGTAGCCGTGCACGGCCTCGTCCCGGATGATCAGCCGGATGATGTCGGCCGTGTTGGTCAGCTTGGCGTGCGCGGACCAGTGCATCGGCAGGTAAAAGCCGGAGTAGAACAGGAAGGACTCCAGGATGGTGGAGGCCACGCGCTTCTTCAGGCCGTCCTCACCGTGGTAGTAGTCCATCACGATCTGCGCCTTGCGCTGCAGGTTCGCATTCTCCCGCGACCAGCGGAAGGCGTCGTCGATCTCCTTGGTGGAGCACAGCGTGGAGAAGATCTGCGAGTAGGACTTCGCGTGGACCGACTCCATGAAGGCGATGTTCGTCATGACCGCCTCCTCATGCTGGGTGAGGCAGTGCGGGATGAGTGCGACGGCGCCCACGGTCCCCTGGATCGTGTCCAGCAGCGTCAGGCCGGTGAAGACCCGCATGGTGAGGGTCTTCTCCTCCTCCGTCAGGGTCGCCCAGGACTGCACGTCGTTGGAGACGGGAACCTTCTCGGGCAGCCAGAAGTTGTTGACCAGTCGGTTCCAGACTTCGACGTCCTTCTCGTCCTGAAGCCGGTTCCAGTTGATCGCCTCGACGTGCTCGAGGAGCGTGCTCTGTGGTGTCAACGCATCGTCTTTCTCTTTGCGGGTGAGGTGAGGACTTCCCTGCTCTGCTGCCGGTGACGGCATCACAGCATGCAGGAGACGCAGCCCTCGACCTCTGTGCCTTCCAGGGCCAGCTGGCGCAGCCGGATGTAGTAGAGCGTCTTGATGCCCTTCTTCCAGGCGTAGATCTGGGCCTTGTTGATATCGCGCGTGCTGGCGGTGTCCTTGAAGAACAGCGTCAGCGACAGGCCCTGGTCCACGTGCTGCGTCGCCGCGGCATAGGTGTCGATGATCTTCTCGTACCCGATCTCGTACGCATCCTGGTAGTACTCGAGATTATCGTTGTTCAGGTACGGAGCCGGGTAGTACACCCGGCCGATCTTGCCCTCTTTGCGGATCTCGATCTTCGAGGCCACCGGGTGGATCGAGGAGGTCGAGTTGTTGATGTAGGAGATCGACCCCGTCGGCGGCACGGCCTGGAGGTTCTGGTTGTAGATGCCGTGGGCCATGATCTCGGCCTGCAGCGCCCGCCAATCCTCCTGGGTGGGGATGTGCACGTGGCTGAACAGCTCACGGACACGTTCCGTCTCAGGCTCCCAGGCGCGCTGGGTGTACTTCTCGAAGAACTCGCCGGAGGCGTAGGTGGAGTTCTCGAAGCCGTCGAAGGCCTCACCGGTCTCCTTCGCCAGGGCGTTCGAGGCGCGCAGGGCGTGGAAGAGCACTGTGTAGAAGTAGATGTTGGTGAAGTCGATGCCCTCTTCAGAGCCGTAGAACACCCGCTCCCGAGCCAGGTAGCCGTGGAGGTTCATCTGACCCAGGCCGATCGCGTGACTGCGGCGGTTTCCCTCAGCGATCGAGGGGACGGAGTCGATGTAGGACATATCCGAGACAGCGCTCAGCGAACGGATCGCCGTCTCGATGGTCTGCCCGAAATCAGGCGAGTCCATCGTCTTGGCGATGTTCAGCGACCCCAGGTTGCAGGAGATGTCCTTGCCGATCTGCTGGTATCCGAGATCGGCGGAGTACACGCTGGGCTCCGAGACCTGCAGGATCTCCGAGCACAGGTTGGACATGGTGATCCGGCCGGCGATCGGGTTCGCCCGGTTCACCGTGTCCTCGAACATGACGTAGGGGTAACCGGATTCGAACTGGATCTCCGCCAGGGTCTGGAAGAACTCGCGGGCGTTGATCTTGGTCTTCTTGATCCGCGCGTCGTCGACCATCTCGTAGTACTTCTCGGTCACGGAGATCTCAGTGAACGGCTTGCCGTAGACGCGCTCGACGTCGTACGGGCTGAAGAGGTACATGTCCTCGTTCTTCTTCGCCAGCTCGAAGGTGATGTCCGGGACGACGACGCCCAGGGAAAGCGTCTTGATGCGGATCTTCTCATCCGCGTTCTCCCGCTTGGTGTCGAGGAAGCGGTGGATGTCCGGGTGGTGGGCGTTGAGGTAGACCGCACCGGCACCCTGACGCGCCCCCAGCTGGTTGGCATAGGAGAACGAGTCTTCCAGCAGCTTCATCACG
>DXGD01000298.1 GCA_019114115.1 Candidatus Nesterenkonia stercoripullorum | reverse complement strand
GGGCGATGGCCACGCGCTGCCGCTGCCCGCCTGAGAGGCCGCCCGGACGACGATGCCATAAGCGCTCATGCAGCTGCACGGCCTGCAGCGCATGGCGGGCGTGCTCATCGGCGGCCTTCTTCCCGAAGGTCTCCCGGGCGCCCTGACGGACGGCCTGCAGCGCGGTGAATCGCTCGTCGAGGCTGTGGAACGGATCCTGGAAGACGTACTGAGCGTGTCCTTCACGACGGAATCTGCGCTGGTGGCGTGCGCTGAACCCGTTGGTCCTGCGGCCGTTGACAGTGAGGTGGCCGCGGGCGCTCGGCACTGTGCCGAGCACTGCGCGCGCTATCGTCGTCTTCCCCGACCCGGATTCACCGATGAGGCCGACCACTTCACCGGCGTGGAGCTGGAACGATACATCCTGGACCACGTGACGCTCGGCGTAGGCCACGCTGAGGCGCTGCACGTCCAAGACCGAGCGTGCCGGCAAGATGTCCCGTTCGGCGGGGGCGGGGGTGATTGTCTGGGTCATAGTGTTGTCCCCTTGAGGGTGTACTCGTTGTCGGTCGGAGCGGGCCGCCTGCCAGCCCCCAGGTCCGGGTCCTTCGCGATGTCAGCCGTGAAGTGGCTATGGTCCGCCAGGAGCAGCTGCGTGTAAGGGTGCTCCGGGGCACGCAGGATCGTCTGCGTGGGGCCTTGCTCGACCACCTGGCCGTCGCGAAAGACGTAGAGGTATTCGCAGCTGTGCGCCAGCACGGCGAGATCGTGAGAGATCATCAGCACGGTGAGCGAATGCTCTCGTCGCAGCCGCTGGATGAGGGCCAGCACGTCTGCCTGGACGGTGACATCCAAGGCGGTGGTGGCCTCATCGGCGACCAGCAGTTCCGGCTCGCCGCTGATGGCGATGGCCAGCAGCACACGTTGGAGCATCCCTCCGGAGAGTTCGTGGATGTACTGGCCTGCGACCCGCTCCGGGTCGTGGAGTCCGACATGCTCAAACAGCTCATTGCGTCGTCTCGCGGCGTCTCTGCGACTGAGGTTGAGCACGGACCGCAGGGCTTCAGCCGTTTGGGCTCCCACGGTCAGATGCGGGGTGAACCAGGACGCGGGGTCCTGGAATACCGCGCCGATCTTCTTGCCGTGCAGTGCCGACCATGCCGCACTGTGGGGGTCATCGGGCAGCTCATCACCGGCGAAGGAGACTGCCCCTGCGCTCTTGCGGACACCGCTGGGCAGCACACCGAGCAACGCTCTGCAGGTCATGGTTTTACCGGAGCCAGATTCCCCGAGAATGCCGACGCTGGCACCTTTGGGCACCCGGAGATTCACTCCGCGGACCACTTCATGACCCGAGTCGGCCTCCAGATGCAGGTCCCTGATAGTGACGAGGTCGCCGGGTGAGTGGGGAGGTGATTTGGCGGGTGAGGCGTCCGTCAGGGGATCATGCCGACCCGGTGAACCTGAGCCCGCCGGGTCGACGTCGGCCCGCTGGGGTTCATCTCTCGCATCGGCCTGATGCTCCGCGGTGCTCAGGTCGCGAATGTGGTCGGTCAGGATCCCGAGTGCGGCAACGGTGAGCATGATCGCCGCCGCGGGGGCTACCGGGTTGAACGGCCGCATCGAGAGGTAGTTCAAGTCGGCTGAGAGCATGCCGCCCCAGGTCGGTGCCGGCGGTTGAACTCCGACGCCGAGGAAGGTCAGGCTGGCCACCACGAGCAGGGAGCTGGCCAGGACGCTCGCTGAGGTGACCAGCAGAACCGGCACGATGCGCGGGACCACATGCGTGGCGATGATGCGCATCGTCGGCACTCCGAAGAGTCGCGCGGCCTCCACGAACTGGGTGTGGGCGATGTCCATCACCACCGCGCGCACCACGCGGAAGAACGTGGGCGCAGCCAGGAACCCGACGGCAGCCATGGCGGTGTGGATATTGTTTCCCAGCAGCGCACCGATTGCGACGGCGAACGTGATGAACGGCAGCGCCATCAGCGAATCGAAGAACCGTTCCACAGCCCAGCGCACGCTGCGTGGACCGAAGACGGCCGCGAATGCCGCGCCAGTGCCCAGCAGCAATGCGATGACCACGGCCTCAGCTGCTGCGAGAACTGAGAGCTGGGTGCCAGCCAGGAGCCGGGAGACGATATCCCGGCCCAGATAGTCCGTGCCCAGCCAGTGCGCCGCTGACGGTCCGGCCAGAGTGTTCGAGGTGTCCTGCGCCAAGGGATCATAGGGAGCCAGCGCACCGCCGAACGCTGTGACCAGGGCTACCAGGAGCAGCACGGCCAGTGCGATCACGGCGGTGGGCTTGGTCAGAAGTGCGCGGATGGCGATCATAGCGGGCTCCTCCCTCGTGACGCGGCAGAGCCGATGAGGTCCGGCTCGGCGCTCAGGGCCTCGACGTCGTTGCCCCTGCTGCTCGGCTCTGTTGGCCGGTGGTGACGGAATCCCCTCAGGTGCAGCCTCTGCGGCTGCGGACGAGCGGCGGGCGTCAGAGCCATCAGGATGAGATCGATGACGAAGGTGCTCAGCAGCACGACCACGACGGTGACCATGACGGCCCCCATGACCACCGGCTGATCACCCTGAGTGGCACCTTCGAAGGCCATCAGGCCCAAGCCGGGAAGCGAGAAGATCTGCTCGGCGATGATCGCCCCGCCGATCAGGCGCGGAACCTGAATCCCGACAGTGGCCAGCGCTGGGCCCGCCGCGTGCGGCAGCGCGTGCTTGAACAGGATGCGCCGGGGCGAGAGTCCACGCAGGCGTGCACCCGTGATGAGGTTCTTCCCATAGGTGCGGACGAGAGCTGTGCGCAGCTGCCGGGCGATGTCGGCGGCTGCTTCCAGAGCCAGCGCGGCGGCGGGCAGGATGATGCTGGCAAGCCACCCCGGCACGCTCTGGCCCAGCGGTGTGTACCCGCCGGTGGGCAGAATGGGGATCACCACACCGAACAGCAGGATGAAGCCGATCGACACGACGAACGGCGGCAACGTCGCCAATGTGGACGCTGCCACCGTCACCAGACGGTCGATCCAGGTGCCCCGTTTCAGCGCTGCGGCGACGCCTGCCACACCTCCGAGGAGCACCCCGATCAGCAGAGCCAAGGCCGCGATGGACAGGCTGACGGGAAGTCGATCGAGGATCGTGGTGGTGACCGGGATGCCCGTGAACCAGCTGACGCCCAAGTCGCCCTGCAGCGCACCACCGACCCAGTCGGCGAACTGCACGCCGAGCGGCCGATCCCGGCCGAGTTCGTGGTTGAGCTCGGCGACGGCGTCGGGCGTGGCCGCCTCGCCCAGGAGGAGGTCAGCCGGCTCCTGCTCGGCGAAAGCGCTCAGCAGGAAAGTGATCAGCGAGGTCAGCAGCAGGACCGGAACGGCCCGGGCAAGTACGCTGACGAGCCAGCTTCTTGTTCTCATGCTCGGACCCCCACGCCTTCGAATCGCTGCGTGTGCAGGCAGTGGGTGAACCCGGTGACGCGATCATTCATCGCATGCGACCGGTTCCAATTGATCAGCCACGCATGGGTGGACGCCCCGGAGGTTGCCGCTCCGGTCGCTTCCTCCAGATTCTGGGCGTAGTCGGATGAGTCCAGCGGCGTCCGCTGCGCCCGCTCGAGGGCATCCGTGAAGTCGTCAGTCGCCTGCTGGGAGATATTCATCCACCCCTCTTCGCTGTAGAGGACCTCGAGTGCTTGGACGGGGGACTCGCGGCCGGAGAACGAATACATGTGCAGCGTGTAGGAGTGTGCTGCCTTCTGCCCGGCTCCTGGAGGAGCGATCTCCAGCGTGAGGTCGAAGCCGGCAGCGGCCACCTGATCCTGCACAGCCTCGGCGATGCGCTGCGCCGGCTCGTTATTGGGCTCGCCGATCACGTGCATCGTCACCGCGATCCCCGCGGAGTGGCCGGCCTCTTCGAGAAGCTGCCGTGCCCGATCCGGGTCATGGTTCCACTGTTGGTCCAGCTCGGGATCGTGCCCTGGAATTCCCGGTGCGAATGGCTGCCAGGTGGCCCAGCCGAAGCCTGCCAGAGGTCCTTCGACGAGGCCCTCGCGGTCGATCGCCCGATTGAACGCCTCGACCACCAGTGGATCGTCGAAGGGAGGGTGCCTATTGTTGATCTGGATCGTGTAGACGTTGAACGACCGGCCGCCATCTACACGGAAGCCTGCGTCTTCCAAAGGCCGGATCTGCGTGTCATCGATGTGGGCGAGGTCGTACTGTCGGGAGGACAGGCCAGCGTAGGCCACGGCCTCTGCGGGTCTCTCGACGACGCGCAGCTCGTCGAGCAGGATCTCGTCGGCGTTCCAGTGGGTCGGATTGCGTCTCAGCGTCGCATGCGAGCCAGGAACATAGCTCTCGACGACGAACGGCCCCGCCCCCACAGGCTCGACGGCGAGGTCGGCGCCGGAATCGATGGCTCCCGGTGAGGCCAGATGGCCGATGAGGCCAGCCAGCAGCAGCGGCAGTTGGTGACTGACCTCTTTCAGGTGCAAGGTGACCTCAGTGGCGGAGTCCGCGGTGATCTCCTCGATGATCGCCAGTGACTGTCCGCTGGTCCCTCCGGGCAAGTCCCGGTTCCGTTCGAGGCCGGCTTTGACGGCGGTAGCGTCCAGTACCGTGCCGTCGCTGAACTCGAGGCCCTCCCGCAGCTGGAAGGTGACCTTGTCTCCTGCGTCGTGATAGGCCCAGGACTCCGCGAGGTCAGGCGCGAGGGATCCCTCCGGATCGAGCCGGGTCAGACCTGAGTAGACGAGCGAATTGACGTGGACGTCATAGCCGATGCCCATTGCCGAGTCCCAGGTGGTCGGCAGGCGCCACCCCCAGGTCAGCTTGTGATCCCCGGAGATGTCACCACCGGCAGGCTGGACCGCCTGCTGCGTCTGGCTTCCGGGGGCGCAGCCCGCGAGCGCTGCGGTGCCGAATCCTGCCGCGGCAAGGCGTGCAAAAGTACGGCGTGACATGAAGTATTCGCCCATAGCATTCCTCGGATCGCACATTGGGTAAAAGGTGGCGCTTTACGCACGGTAGAAGGCGTGAGGAAGTGAACCGGTTACGGATCTCAATACGCTGCGGGGTGTCAAGATTCCCGGGTTCGCGCAATCCACCGAGTGTCGTGAGGGAAAAGGCAGGCCTGATGCCCTGCCGAAGAGGTGATCCTTTCTCGTTGCTCTTGCCCATTCCATGCAAGCCGCAGCGAGTTCCCGTACAGCACGTCGTGCTGCCGAAACCTTCGCCGCGGCGAATGGGCCGCTTCGTGATCCGAAACCACCCGCGAGCATGGGGTTGGCGGGTGACCATCAACGGATCGATCGGCCGTGCAGGCCTGGTCACCTCTCTGGAAGCTTTGGCCAGCCTACCGGGCGACAAGGGAAAAGATGAGGGGGCCCTAGGATCCGCGTCACGCGGAGTCACATTTCTAGGTTCACGACGCTGGGTTCACGACGCTGGCGTCAGCACTGACTGGCCTGGTCGCTTCGCCTCGGTCCCCCGCGTGCTGGCCGCCGTCGTCGCTGCTCGGCTGCTGCGCGTCAGGAGTCCTGCATCAGCCGCAGGTGCTCATGCAGGCGACGGGCCACGTCGGCGATGACCGCCTCCGCTGCCGGCTGCAAGGACGCCGCCACGGCCGACTCGGTGAGGGCCGCGATGGCCACGCACGTCCCGTCGGAGCGTTCGAGCACACCGATCTCGTGCCGGTGATTCATGAGTGTGCCGGTCTTCGAGTACCACCGGCTCTCATCGGAGGCGAGGTCAAGCGCCAGACGGTGCCTGTGCACGTTCGCTGCCATCAGTGCACGGACTTCTGCGAAGACCCACGGGTCGATTCCCGTGGTTCCCTCACTTTCCGGGCGAAGGGCGTCATCGTGGGAGTGCAGACCAGCGCGGGGCGGAACCTCTGGCGGGTGCGAGGACCTCGAGCCCCACATGGCCTCAAGCAGGTCCACCAGGGCTTTCGCCGTGCCGGTGTTGGTGCGAGTGAGGTCGAGCTGCGCCAGCCGGTGTCCCCCGCCTCCAGTGCCGGAGCCGATGGCGATCGTGTGGGCTAGGTCAGTGTCCTGCCGGGGCAGCGTCTCCACTGGCGTCTGAGTCAGCTCGGAGAACTTCTCGCGCAGGACAAGGCCTTCCACGCCCCAGCCGGTGAGCGTCTGCGTCACCTCGGTCGGGCTCACGAGATCGAACAGCGCATCCGCGGCAGCGTTGTCGCTGATCGTGACGGCCATGCTGAG
>DXGD01000297.1 GCA_019114115.1 Candidatus Nesterenkonia stercoripullorum | reverse complement strand
AGTAGGGGCCGGCTCTCTCGCCGTGGTCGCCATGCTCGGCGTCGCCGGATGCAGTGCCATCAATCCGCAAGCCACCACCAATGTCTACTCGGCCTCCGACGGCGTCAAAGATGACATCGGTGACGTCGCATTCCGTCATATCGCTCTTGTCGGCTCGGAAGAGGGCCAGCCGGCACGGCTCATCGGCTCCGTCATCAACGAGTCCGCCCATGACGATGCCACCGTCGAGATCGCTGCCGCGGGCGAGACCTTCGAGGTCTCCGTGCCGGCGGGCGACTCCGTCTCGCTGGAGCACGATGAGGAATTCATCGTGCCCTCACTGGACACTCTTCCTGGCTCGATGGAAGAGCTCACCTTCACCGTCAACGGGGAGTCCGACACTGTGGAGGCGTCAGTGCTCAACGGCGTCCTGGCCGAATACCGGGACCTGCTTCCTGAGGACTACGACCCCTCCACCACAGATCACCTTGAGCATGGGCCCGATACCTACGGCGGCGGCGCGGCTCACCACGATCCGGAGGACGAAGGCCACTGATCGGCCCGCTGGCCGGCTGCAGAGCAGCGCCGTTGGTCACCAGGCCGCTGGTCACCTACCTCGCCGGTCACTGAGGTGCGGTGCGTTCCGCCAGCAGGCGACCCAGGCGCGTCCGGTCGATCCGCCAGAAGTCCCTGACAGCGCCGTCGATGCGCAGCACCGGCAGCTCTTCTGCGAACTGCGCCAGCATCTGCTCATCCTCGGTGATATCGGTGACGAGAGGGACCAGGCCGAACTCGGCGCAGACGTCTCCCGCAGCGGAGACAGCAGCCTCGCAGAGGCCGCATTCCTGCTTGACGAGGACTTCCACAAGGGGCTCTGGAATCTCGGCCTCCGGGCCCGTGCTGGAATGGCTCTGATCCATGGCACCTCTCCTTCTGAGACTCTCTGGAGGACACCGCCCGATCAACTTCGACGACGTCCTAGACCGCATGTGAGGGCCCCCGCAACCACTGGCTGCGGGGGCCCTCACATGTCGTATTCTGCTGGCGCCGACCTTCATCGGCAGGGCGTGCGTGACCTCTTCAGCGAACTGTCAGCGCGCCCGTCGCATCACTTGTTGCGGCGCTGGTGACGGGTCTTACGCAGGCGTTTGCGGTGCTTCTTCTTGGCCATACGCTTACGGCGCTTCTTGATCACTGATCCCATAGGGTGCAGATCCTTGTCTGTAGGTGAATTTCCCGCACCAGTGTAGCCCTAACCAGGGCGCGGAGGTGAATCGTGGGCGAAACGGGACCTCAGTCGAACCAGGGGTCCAGGCCGTACAGCGGGAAGATCTCCTTCCGCGTCTGCATGACCGCCCGGTCCACTGGGTCTCCGGGGTCGTAGCCGAGCTCCCAGGAACGCCACCACAGCTCGGCGTCGTCGCCCATCAGCTCAGGGGCCGCCTCCTCGTAGGTCTCGCGGACGTAGTCGAGCCAGCCCGTCGGGACGGTCGTCGCCAGCGGGATGGGATCACCAGCGACGATAGCGGTCAGATGCGCCCAGCTCCGTGGCACGACGTCGAACACGGAGTACCCGCCGCCGCCGGTGGCTACCCAGCGCCCTCCACAGTGGTCCTGCGCGAGCTGCTCGATGTCGAAGGCCGTCTGACGCTGCCCGTCCACGCTCAGCCGCAGATCGCTCAGCGGGTCCTGACGGTGCGCGTCGCATCCGTGCTGCGAGACGATCACATCGGGCTCGAAGGCACGCACGAGCTGAGGAACGACGGCGTGGAAAGCCCTCAACCAGCCGGCGTCGCCGATTCCCGCTGGCAAGGCGATATTCACGGCCGCACCTTCGGCGCCAGGGCCACCGACCTCGTTGGGGAACCCGGTGCCGGGGTACAGCGACACCCCGGACTGGTGCAGCGAGATCGTCATGACCGAGGGATCGTCGAAGAATATCTCCTGGGTACCGTCGCCGTGGTGCGCATCGACGTCGAGGTAGACGACGCGGGAGGCGCCGCGGTCCCGCAGCCGCCGAATGGCCAGCGCGGCGTCGTTGTAGACGCAGAACCCGCCTGCCCGGGACCGCCCGGCATGGTGCATGCCGCCGGCGAAGTTGACCCCGTGAAGGATCTCGCCGGAGGAGACCATATCGGCCAGCCGGACAGTGCCGCCGGCTATCCGCGCCGCGCCGGAGTGGATCGCGCCGAAGCATGGCGTGTCCTCCGTGCCCAGCCCGTGCTGCTCAGAACCGGAGCCCTCGGCTGCCTGCTTCACGGCGCTGATGTACTCGGGGGTGTGCACCGTCTCCAGGAGCTCATCAGTGGCGACCTCGGGGATGACCTGGGGCACGCCTGACGGGCCGAAGATGCCCAGCTCCCGGCACAGCCGCTGGGTCAGGTCCAGTCGCACAGGATCCATCGGATGCGTCGCGCTGAAGCGGTATTCCAGCAGCGCTGGATCCCACACAGCGGCGGCCGGGGTCTTCACAGTGAACGAGTTCGAGGTCACACCTCAGAGCCTACGCCAGAAAGGCGGGATCGGGCGCGCCACCCTTCTGGCACCACTCCCTGGAGGTCCTCAGGCGCAGTCCTCAGGCGTGCTCAGCGAACTGCTCCAGACGCCGCACGTCTCCTGAGACGATGATCGTGTCGCCCTCTGAGACGACGGTATCCGGTTGCGCGTACACGAATTCACGGCCGGGAGATTTCACCCCGACGACGTTCACGTCGAACTTCCGGCGCGGCTGGCACTCGTCGATCGTCTTGCCCTGGAGCTGCTTCGGCGGACGCATCTTCACGATCGCGAAGTCGTCGTCGAACTGGATGAAATCGAGCATGTTCCCGGAGACCAGGTGCGCGGCCCGAACGCCGGCGTCGTGCTCGGGGTAGACGACGTGATGGCAGCCGATGCGCCGCAGGATCTTGCCATGGGTGGGATTGAGCGCTTTGGCCCAGACCTGCCTCGTCCCCAGGTCCACGAGGTTGGCAGCGATGAGCACTGAGGACTCGATCGATGTGCCCACGCCCACCACAGCGGAGTCGAACTCCTGGGCGCCCAGCTGCCGCAGCGCCTCCAGATCGGTGGCATCGGCCTGGACCGCATGGGTCAGCGCATCAGCATATTTCTGCACCAGATGACCGTCCCGCTCGACGGCGAGTACTTCGCGGCCCTGGCGCACGAGCTGCTCGGCCAGTGCTATCCCGAACCTTCCCAGCCCGATCACCAGCACGGGATTGTTCCTGCGTGGATTCATGCGTCCCATAGGTCCTCTCTCACCTCAGATCCAAGCGTAGGGCACCATCAGCTCAGCCGATCACCGGCCGGCTCTCGGGCAGACGGAGCCGTTGCGTCCGTTGCCGCAGGGCGAGGGCGGTGGCGAAGGTGATGATGCCGACCCGGCCGGCGAACATCAGCGCGCCCAGGACGAAGAGGCCCGAGGGCGGCAGTTCGGCTGTGAGCCCGGAGGAGAGCCCGCAGGTCGCGAACGCGGAGATCGACTCGAACAGCGGTCGTTCGACATCTTCGCCGGCGATAGTGGTCAGTGCCAGCGTGGAGATCAGGATCAGCGTGGCAGCCAGCGCGACCACGGCGATCGCCACCCGCAGCGTGCTGGAGGCGATGCGGCGGCCGTGGAGTATCAGATCCTGATGCCCGCGTGCTTCGGCCACCACGGCCAGCAGGATGACGGCGAACGTGGTCACTTTGATCCCGCCCGCCGTGGAGGCGGATCCGCCGCCCACGAACATCAGCGCATTGGTGACCAGCATCGTCTCAGGCGTCTCGGCGGCCGTATCCACCACGGAGAATCCGCCCGAGCGCATCATGACCGAGGCGAACAGGGAATCCTGCAGCTTGTCCCCAGTCGAGAGCGCGCCAAGGGTCTCAGCGTTGTTCCATTCCATCAGCCCGTACAGGATCGTCCCCAGCAGGAGCATCGCCAGGGTGACCTCGACGGTGATGCGAGTATGCAGCCCCCACTGGCTGATCCGCGTGCGGCGCCGGTAGAGCATGAGCAGGACGGGGAAGCCCAGGCTTCCCAGGAACACCCCGGCCATGATGACCCACAGCACCACAGGGTCGTATCCGAGGTCTGCCAAACCGTCCGGGTGGATCACGAAGCCGGCATTGTTGAAGGCCGAGACGGCGTAGAACAGGCCGTGCCAGAGCCCGTCGACGACATTGCCCTCGATCGCGATCATCCGCGGGATGAGGATGCTCGCGAGCACGGCTTCGACGACGAGCGAGCACACCACCACGGTGCGCAGGAGCGAGCCCACTTCTCCGAGGCGTCCAGTGGTCATGCCCTCCTGGGCGATGAGCCGAGTGCGCAGCCCCAGCCCGCGGGTGACGGAGACCGCCAGCAGCGACGCTACCGACAGGATGCCGAGCCCGCCGATCTGGATGCCCACCAGAATCACGATCTGTCCGCCGAGCGACCAGTGCTCCGCGGTGTTGACAGGAGTCAGGCCCGTCACGGACACGGCGGAGGTGGCCACGAAGAACGCGTCATGGAACTGCGGAGTGCCTGGCCCGGCCGTGGCCCAGGGCATGGACAGCAGCGCTGTGAAGACAGCAATGGTCAGCGCGAAGATGAGCAGTGCTGTGCGCGGCGGGGAGCTGCCGGCGAAATCCGCGAGGATGCGGCCGAATCCGCGCCGGCCCGCCGCCGGGCTTCCCGGCCGACGCCGGAGATACCCGGTCCTATCGCGGCCGAAGCCTCTGATCATGGAGCAATCTTAGGCCTCCCAGCCGATTCAGCGAGCGGGCTTGACCGTGATGACCGGCGCGTTGGCCTCCAAGATGATCTGCTGGGCCGCTGAGCCCAGGAAGAACTTCCCCACGGGACTGCGCTGGCGCACCCCGACGACGACGGCCTGCGGCGTCATCCGCTCTACGGCATCGATGAGGTCCCCGACGGCGTCCTGGCTCCGCTCGGCAGGCTCCTCGACCCGCACCGGCTCATAACCCAGCGTGCTGATGTCCACAGTGGAACCGTCGATGGGGAAGACCACGAGGTCGACCTGCCGGCGTCGGGCTTCCTCGACAGCGTAGGCCAGCGCTGCGTGTCCCGCAGGGGTGTCCGACCCCGCAACAATGATCGTCATGATCGTCTCCTTCACACGTGGTGTGCTGTGAAAATGCCGCTCACGTGGACCCTCGGGCGGATCCTTGCGAATCCCCGCCATGCCGGGGCAAGAGGGCCTACGTAAACGCCTTCACTGAGTGTATTCTGTGGCTCAGCACACGGTCGATACATTTCTTGCGGGGTACTCATTCCTCGGCTGAGGCTACGGCGATGTTCATCCGGCCCAGCCACACCACCCATCGTTGATTTGCACTCCAAGGAGCCCGGTTGGACACCTCCCAGCAACCCAAGCCCGCTTCCGAGCCGCCCCGATCTGGGCCGGCAGACTCGGCGGCGGGCGCTGAAAGACATTCTGCGTCCTCCACTCGGAAGTACGTGATGCGCGGCATCGGCGCCGTCGTCGCGGCGGCCGCGATCGGCACGGCGAGCTTCGCCTCGATCAACGCGGCCTCTTCCGGGGAAGATCTGAGATCCCAGTTGACGTTCATCGCTCCGGCCGCCGCGGGCGGCGGGTGGGACGCCGTCGCCCGTGAGATGCAGCAGGCCCAGCGCGCCAACGGAATCGTCAACAACACCCAGGTCGTCAACATGCCAGGTGCTGGTGGCACGATCGCGCTGGGCAACCTCTCCGTGCTCGAAGGAGACCCCAGCAACATCCTGGTCGGCGGAACCGGCCTGCTGGCAGCGACGATCCAGTACGACTCCGCGACGACCCTCGACGACGTGAACCCGCTGGCTCTGGCCGTCGACGAATACGACGTCATCGTGGTGCCGGAGGACTCCCCCTACGAGTCGCTGGACGATCTCGTCGCCGCCTGGAAAGAGAACCCCGGTGCTGTGCCATGGACGGGCGGCGGCTCCTTCGATCAGCTCGTCATCACCGAATTGGCCCTCGAAGCAGGGATCGACCCCGTCGATATGACCTACATCTCCTCCGACGGCGGCGGGGAGGCGACGCAGGCGCTGCTCAACGGCACCGCCAAGGCATCGGCCTCCGGATATCCGGATTCAGTGGACCAGATCGAGTCAGGCCGGCTGCGCCCGCTCGCGCTGGTCGCCCCGGAGCCGGTGGAGGAGATCGACATCCCCACAGCGCGTGAGCTCGGGTACGACGTGACCCTGAGCAACTGGCGGATCCTACTCGGTCCGCCAGGGGTGACCGAGGAACAGGTCGATGAGCAACGCGAGATCGTCATGGAGACGCTCGACACGCCCGAGTGGGCGGCCGCTGAGGAGCGCTACAGCTGGACTGAGCATGTCCTCACCGGTCAGGAGCTCGAGGATTTCCTCGAGGAAGAGAACACCCGGATCGCCGAACTCTACGAGGAGATGGGACAGTGACGACTTCACCTCACACCCCAGGCGATGCCTCGCTGCCACAGGCCTCGCTGCGCGGCGCCGAGCGCCAGCCGGAGGAGCCGAGCCCCTCCCGCGAACTGATGAAATCGCTGGTCATGCCCGCGATCCTCATAGCGTTCGCCACCTATCTGCTGGTCGGGATCGGCACGATGAACGTCCCCGAGGGAAGCGATTTCCCCGGCCCGCGCTTCTTCCCCGGGCTCGTCGTCGCCGTGATCTACCTGCTCAGCCTCATGCTGGTGATCGCTGCCCTGCGCGAGCATCGAGCCCGTCAGACGGGACGGCACGCCCAGCCGGAGGCTGCGGAGGACGACGAGAACCTGCCCATGGACTGGCGCTCTTTCGCCTGGGTCGTCGGCGGGTTCCTCGGCTTCGCCCTGCTGCTGGATGTGCTGGGCTGGGTGATCGGCGCCGGGCTGCTGTTCTGGTGTGTGGCATGGGGCTTCGGCTCACGGCATGCACTGAAGAATCTTGTGATCGGGCTGAGCGTCTCCTCCATCGCCTATATCGGCTTCGATATGGCGCTGGGTCTGACGCTGCCCTCTGGAATTCTGGGATGGGGGTTCTGACGTGGAGACTCTTAACCTCCTCGCAGAGGGATTCGGCGGCGCACTGACTTTCGAGAACCTGTTCTGGGTGCTCGTGGGCTGTCTGCTGGGAACAGCTGTCGGGGTCATGCCCGGCCTGGGCTCCTCGATGGCCGTGGCGCTGCTGCTGCCCGTGACGTTCGCACTGGAGCCCACAGCAGCGTTCATCATGTTCTCCGGCGTCTACTTCGGTGGCCTGTTCGGCGACTCGACAATGGGCATCCTGATGAACACGCCGGGACAGGCCTCGGCGATCGCATCGACGTTCGAAGGCCACCGCATGGCCAAGGCCGGACGTGCACCGCAAGCTCTGGCCACGGCAGCTATCGGCGCCTTCATCGGCGGCTTCACCGCGTCTATCGTGGTGGTCTTCATGGCACCTGCGCTGGCTGCCTTCTCCACCAGCTTCGGGCCGGCGGAGTTCTTCGCCCTGGCAGTGTTCGCCTTCGTCGCGACCTCCTCGGTGGTCACGGACTCGGCGGTGAAGGGCCTCGCCTCACTCTTCGTGGGGCTGGGCATCGCCGTCATCGGTATCGACGGTGTGACCGGTGCTCCGCGATTCACTGTGGACTCACCGAATCTCTTCGACGGCGTCTCGCTGGTGACGGTGACCGTCGCCATCCTGGCGCTGGGTGAGGTCATCTACGTGGCATGCATGGAGCGGCACCAGGCCAACCGCCAGATGATCAAGGCTAAGGGCCGGCCCTGGCTCAGCAAGGCCGAGGTCAAAGAGGCAGCGCCGGCCTGGGCGCGCGGAACGGCGATCGGGCTGCCCTTCGGCGTCGTCCCTGCCGGCGGCTCGGAGATCCCGACGTTCCTGGCCTACGGGGCCGAGCGCAAGCTCGACCGGCGACGCAAGGATCCGATGTTCGGCAAAGGGGCGATCCGTGGCCTGGCAGCGCCCGAGGCCGCCGGAAACTCCACGACGGGCATGGCCATGGGTGCGCTGCTGGCCTTGGGCCTGCCGATCTCCGCAACGGCTGCCATCATGCTGGCGGCCTTCCGCCAGTACGGGCTGCAGCCCGGACCGCTGCTCTTCGAGCGCGCGCCTGACCTGGTATGGGCTCTCTTGGCGAGCTTCTTCATCGCGATGATCGTGCTGCTGATCATCAACCTTCCCTTCGCCATGCTGTGGGCGAAGCTGCTGCTGATCCCCAAGCCCTACCTCTACGCGGGAATCACGGTCTTCTGCGGTCTGGGCATCTACGCCACCTCAGGATCGACCTTCGACCTGATGATGCTCTTGGCGATCGGCCTGCTCGGCTTCCTCATGAGGGCCTTCGACTTCCCGCTGGCGCCGCTGATCATCGGGATGGTTCTCGGGCCGCTGGCTGAGACGAGCCTCCGCGACGCCGTGATGAGCGCCGACGGCGAGTTCTCCGTGCTCCTGCAGGGCCCGATCGTGCTGGTGCTCTACGGCCTGCTGGTCGTGACGCTGCTGCTGGCCGTACGGAACAAGATCGTCAGCCGGTCTCGGCGGGACACCTGATCCGCCCGGCAGCCCGGCGCAGGCAGCTCGCCGCAGACAGCCCGGCGCAGGCCAGCGCAGATCAGTCTGCGGGACCGCACAGCTCCTGGGTCATCTCCCCAGCCCGGGTGGCGCTGGCCCGGACGGCCTGCGCCACCGCTGCGGGAAATCCGCTGTCGTCCAAGGTGTTGATGGCCCTCTCAGTCGTGCCGTTCGGCGAGCACACCGCCTTGCGCAGCTGGGCCGCGTCCTGGCCGGATTCAGTCCCCTGGCCAGGACGCCGGGTCACCAGCATCTTGCCTGCGCCGTAGACCGTGTGCGCCGCGATCTCCGCGGCCAGCTCGGGGTCGAGACCCAGCTCCACTCCGCCACGAGCCATGCTTTCGGCCAGATAGAACGCATACGCCGGCCCGGACCCAGAGACCCCGGTCAGCGCGTCGATCTGGGACTCATCGATCACATGAACCGATGCACAGGACCGCAGCAGGCCAGCGACGTCCTCGACCTGCTCGGTCGAGGCCGCACTGCTCGGGGCCAGCCCCACCACGCCGAGACCGACCGAGAGCGGCGTATTCGGCATCGCCCGGATGACGGCGCGATCCGGCCCCAATGCCGACTGCAATGCTTCCACGGTGATCCCCGCCGCCACAGAGACCACAACGGCCTGCGCGGAAAGGCTCTCGCGGATATCCGCGGCAAGCTCGGTGATGCCATACGGCTTCACCCCGAGGAAGACGACGTCGGCGCGCTGGGCCGCACGCCGGTTCGCTTCAGGATCGTCATCCTCTGCCAGCACCTCGATGCCCAGCAGCCGGGACTTCTCCTGTGCTGAGCCGGTCGAACGCGTCGTAGCCACCACATCGGTGTGTTCCACGCCCGAGGCGAGCAGCCCGGCAAGAATGGCCCCGTTCATGGAGCCCAGCCCCAGCATGGCGATCGTGATTCGGCGCGGTGGTGACTGCCTCATAACTCAACTACTCCTCATCGTGATTCAGCTGCTGGCCGTGTTCCGGCGGCGTGCTTGGTCAGGCCCTGTGCATGGTCAGGCGCTGTCCTGGTTGAGATGCTTTCTGGCGAAAGCCAGCGATTCCGCGAGCCAGCGCTCCCGTTC
>DXGD01000296.1 GCA_019114115.1 Candidatus Nesterenkonia stercoripullorum | reverse complement strand
CGATGATGTTCGTGGTCAGCGCCTCCCGCGACGAACCCTAGACTGGCAGGTATGACACCTCCCAGCGTTCAGCCTTCAGCCAGCGAGGTGGAGGATGCACTGCACGCCGCACACGTTGTCGCCCTGCCCATGCGCACCCGCTTCCGGGGCCAGAGCGCACGGGAAGCCATGCTGCTGCAGGGCCCCGCGGGGTGGGCCGAGTTCGCTCCCTTCCCGGAGTACTCCGCAGCGGAATCCGCGTCCTGGTGGGGGGCTGCGCTCGAGGCGGGGTGGTCAGGCCTGGGGGCAGCGCGCCGAGACGTGATTCCTGTCAATGCGACAGTTCCGGCAGTACCGCCCGGTGAGGTGGAAGACGTTCTGCACCGGTTCGGTGAGCTGGAGAGCATCCCAGCGGTGAAGGTCAAAGTCGCGGAGCCCGGGCAGCAGCTTGAGGACGACGTCGCCCGGTTCCGGGAAGTCCGCCGACTGCTCCCGCAGGCCGGCATGCGCGCTGACGCCAACGGCGGGTGGAGCGTGGAGGAGGCAGAACGTGCTGTCGCAGAACTCGCCGAGGTCGCCGGTGAGGCGCTGGAGTACATCGAGCAGCCGGTCGCTGGCATCGAGCCCCTGGCTGATCTGCGCGAGCATTTGGACAGGCTCGGAATCGCCGTGAAGATCGCGGCTGACGAAGCCGTACGCAAGGCGGAAGACCCCCTGCGGGTGGCGCGGCTCGGCGCTGCTGAGGTGATCGTGGTCAAAGCTGCTCCGCTGGGCGGGGTGGGACCGGCCGCGCGGATCGTGGCGGAGGCGGGGCTCGACGCCGTCGTCTCCTCTGCGCTGGACACGTCGGTGGGGCTCACCAGCGGGCTAGCCCTCGCGGCCCGGCTCGAGCGGCTTCCCTATCCCTGCGGCCTCGGCACAGTCGCGCTGCTGGCCCGGGACGTCGTGGAAGAGCCGCTCATCCCTGCGGGAGGGTCCCTCTGCGTGCCCGTGCAGCAGGGCCGCATCACTGCGCCGTCGCCGTCGGCGCATGCTCTGCGGGAGTGCGCGGTCAGTCCCGAACGACGCCGTTGGTGGATGCGCCGGGCTCAGCAGGCGCATGAGGTCTGGCGCGAACGTAGCGAAGGCTAAGGAGCTCCGTGGCGTGCGGAAGTGTTCTGGGCGGTCCCCTGAGTAGTGACCAGAAACAGCGGCCAGTGCGCTGCGGCACCCTCGCGCGGTCGGGAGCAGCCCGCGCGAGTTCGTAGGATGGATCCCATGACCTCCGCCGGCTCGGGCGCTGCCCGCATTGCTGATTCCGCACCTCACAGTGACGCATCCGATGTCGCATCGATGGTCCTGGCGCGCAGTGTGGTGCGTGGGCTGCGCGGCCGGATGAGGCACGTAGTGGTCTCGCCGGGCTCCCGGTCGGCGCCGATGGCCTATGCGCTGGCTGAGGCTGAGCACCGCGGCGAGCTCAGCCTGCACGTGCGCATCGATGAGCGATCCGCGGCATTCACGGCCCTGGGGATCGCGCTCAGCCGTGACGAGCCTGTGGGAATGGTCACCACCTCGGGGACGGCGACGGGCAATCTGCTGCCGGCCATGATGGAGGCGGACCTGGCTGGGGTGCCGCTTGTCGCGATCACCGCGGATCGGCCGGAGGAGCTGCACGGCACTGGCGCGAACCAGACGTTGCAGCAGCAGGGAATGTTCACGCTGCGCGTTCGCGGGGAAGTGCATCTGGAGCAGCCGCAGGCGGGGCAGCCGGGCCTCGTCTCGCCATCGAGAGACCACGACGACGAGCACATCGCCCGAACAGTATCCGGGTTGCTCGAACGCGCCGTCTACCGGCGTGGGCCGGTGCACCTGAACATCGGGTTCCGCGACCCGCTCGTCCCCCAGCCGGCAGAACGTCCCGAGGAGCCCGCTGCACTGGCCCCACAGCAAGCCGCGGAGGTGAGTGCCGAGGAGGCAACCGGGACAGCTGCAGAGGGCGGTAACCACCCCAGCGCGGCCCATCACGGTACCGCGCCCCCCGGTGCGGAGCGTGCCACCGAGCATGTGCGCACAGGAGCGCGCCCGGGCGTGGATTCTGACGTGGCGGAACGCCGAACCCTCTTCGTGCTCGGCCACGGCGCACCCGCTGAAGCGCTCGAGATCGCGGCACGCTCAGGCCAGCCCGTCTTCGCCGAACCTTCGGCGGGGGATGGCCGGCCCCTTCTCGGCGGGGTCCCGGGATACCTCCTGCTCCTCGGGACTCCCGCTGGGGGTCCGCCTGCAGAGCTGCTCGACGCAGTGGAACGCGTCGTCGTCGTGGGTCGCCCGACGCTGACAAGGGCCGTCGCTGGTCTGCTGCGCAGGACCGACGCAGTGGTGCAGTACGCCCAGGGGACGGAGAGCTGGTTCGACGAGCGGCTCTCGCGGCCACGAGTCAGCACCCCGGAGGAACTGGCTGAGTTCGCCGGCAAGGCGCCGCAGAAGTGGCTCGATACGTGGCAGGAGCTGGGCAGACGTGCGCAGGCCCGGCTCGATGAGGAGCTGGCGGCGACGCCGGGGCTGAATTCCGTGCATGCGGCCCAGGTCGTGGCGCGGAATGTGACGACGCCGTTGCTGCTGGGCTCCTCCTCCGTGATCCGCGATGTGGATCTCGCCGCCTCGCCTGGGCCCACTTCACGCAACCCGGTGTCACCCGCCCCGGCTGCGCCCAGCTCGGCCGCGCCCGCAGATGACGTTCGTGCCGGTCGGCAGTCGTCCCGGGTCTATGCCCTGCGCGGAGTCTCCGGCATAGACGGCAACGTCTCGGCGGCCGCCGGCATCGCCCTGGGGCTGGGCCGGAGGGTCACGGCGATGGTGGGGGACCTGACCTTCCTCCACGACGTCAACGCCCTGCTGCTCCCAGTGGGGGAGCAGCGCCCGGAGCTGGACATCGTAGTGATCAACGACGGCGGCGGGGCCATCTTCGACCAGCTCGAACACGGCGAGGTGGGACGCCGTCCCGGGTGGGCCCAGCGCGTCGAACGCCTCTTCGGCACACCCCAGGATGTCGGCCTGGCCGGATTGGCCGACGCATACGGCTGTGCCTATGCGCAGGCGACGACGGCGCAGGAGCTGTCCGCTCTGCTGCGTGAGGCGGACACGGTCAGCGGCAGGCGGATGATCGAGGTCCGCACGGACCGGGCTGGGTTACGGGGTCTGCATGAGCGGCTGGCTGGGCTGAGCGGGGGCCTCTGACCGGGGGAGGCTCAGCGGCGGAGCCCCAGCGCACTGAGCATAGGCCTCATCTTGGCCCACGTCTCGGCAAGCTCGGCTTCGGGCTCAGACCCCGTCACGACGCCGCAGCCAGCGTAGAGCCTGATCGCGGCTCCCTCGTCCTCCAGCACCCCACCGCGCAGGGCGATGCCGAAGTCGGCGTTGCCGGCACCGTCGATCCAGCCCACCGGGCCGGAGAACGGACCACGGTCCAGCTCCTCCAGGGCGGCGATCATATGCTGCGCCGTCGCCGTCGGAGTGCCGCAGATCGCCGCAGTGGGATGGGCACGCTCGGCGACGAACAGCGGGGAGAGCTGACCAGTGCCAGCCACAGCGTCATCAGCCACAGCATCATCAGCCTCAACACCGCCAGCGGAAGCGTCTTCATCACGACTGAGCCGGCCCGTCACGTCGGTGGCCAGGTGATACACATTCGGCAGCACCAGCACTTCCGGGCGATCCTGGGCACTGAGCGAAGAGGTCACCGGCCCGAGGTGGCTCAGCAGAGACTCGACGGCGATCTGGTGCTCATTGCGCTGTTTCGCATCGTGAAGCAGCGCGGCCCGGGCTTCTTCGAGGGGCACCTCGCCGTCGACGGTGCCAGCCAGCACACGGGCGCGCAGCTGATCCCCGCGGACCTGGACCAGCATCTCAGGGGTCGCACCGAGCACTGATCCGGCGAAGTATGTCCAGCAGTCGTGATACTGCCGGGCGAGCTCGCGCAGCACTGTGCCGGCTGCCAAGGGTGCCTCTGCGGTGACTACGGCATCGCGGGCGAGGACGATCTTCTCGACCCGCCGCTGCTGAATCGCGGTCGTGCCGGCCCGCACGGCCTCCAGGTAGTGCTCCTCGGGGTGCGTCCCCTCACGCAGCACCGCAGGCGGAAGCTCGTGCCCACTCAGCCCGGCCGCGTCCTGAGAGCGGGTCGAGAGACTCAGTCGCCAGGGGTCCGTCTCGCTGACTGCCAGCCGGTAGCGGTGCAGCGCTGCACTGACATCGGCTGCGTTCGGCGGCTGGGCGTCGTCGCCGGCTTCCTGGATCAGGGTGACCCACTGCGTCTCAGCGGAACGGCCCAGCACGATCTCGGGAATCACCAGCTCGGAATCGGCCGCCGAATCGGCCGCGTAGCTGACGGTGACGAAAGCGGTGAGCCCGGTGCCGGGGACGGCCTCCAGTTCCTGCGGTCCATGCGTGGTCGAGGTGCCGCGGACGGCGTCGTACCAGTGGGCGAGCTGTGCGAACCGTTCGGCGCCGCGTGCACTGGTCCGGGCTGAAACGCCCAGCCCGATCATTCCCCGGCCCTCGCGCAGCCACACTCCGCTGGGGACGAAATGGGGAAGCAGCTCCACGAGGTCGTCTATCGGGCCGAAGGACTCCACAGGCAGGCTCAGCGCAGTGAGCGGAACAGGCACACTAGTCATGACCTGGTCATACTAGCCTTTTTCCAGGGGCGCGCCCGCCGCGGAGCCGCAGGGCTTGCCAGCCAGCAGGGTTTCAGGGATGCGCCGCAAAGCGGGAAGTGTCTGGGACAATGGTCCGGTGACCGGTCCTGAACCTATACCCACAGAAATCCCTGGCCAGGAGAGGCCGGTGGCGGGACGCCCCGTGCGTCGCGCCGGCCTGGACAAGAAGCCGCGCGATGTGGCGGTGATGTTCGACGACGTCGCCGAGCGGTACGACATCACCAATGACGTGCTGTCGCTGGGCCAGACCCGGCGCTGGCGCCGTGCCCTGGTGGAGGCTCTCAGCGTCCGCTCCGGTGAGTTCGTGCTGGATCTGGCCGCAGGGACAGGGACGTCCACGCAGCCTTTCGTCGACGCGGGTGCCCATGCTGTGGCCTGCGATTTCTCGGCCGGCATGCTCCAGGTCGGGAAGCGGCGTCGGCCGGGAATGACGTTCATCGCAGGAGATGCCATGAACCTGCCGTTCGCTGACGAGAGCTTCGACGCGGTGACGATCTCCTTCGGCCTGCGGAACATCGTCGATCCGGCCGCCGCACTGGCCGAGATGCTGCGCGTGACCAAGCCCGGCGGCCGGCTCGCCGTCATGGAGTTCTCCACGCCGGTGCTGCCTGCTTTCGGGACGATCTACAACGAATACCTGATGCGCTCGCTGCCGGCGGTGGCGCGCAGAGTCTCCTCGAACCCCGAAGCTTACGTGTATCTGGCCGAATCCATCCGGGCGTGGCCTGATCAGGACGGACTTGCCGCAGTCGTCTCGGCGGCAGGGTACGGCGAGGTGCGGTACCGCAATCTCAGCGGCGGCATTGTCGCGATCCACCACGCCCGCAAAGCTCGATAGGCTTGAGGGCGATGACAGATCCTGCACCAGACCCGCTGCCTGATCACCTCCCGACGGGCTTCGACGTGCTGACCTCTGACGAGCAGCTCAGCGCGGAGGTCTTCGAAGCCCTGGGAATCGTGGAGGAGCGCCTGATCGAGTCGCTCTCCTCCACCGACCAGCTGGTCAACACCTCCGCCCGGCATCTCGCCGAGGCGGGCGGCAAGCGCATCCGTCCGCTGCTGACCATCCTGACCTCCATGCTGGGCCGGGGAGTCAACGACGAGGTCGTTCAGGCTGCGGCGGTCATGGAGATGACACACCTGGCAACGCTCTACCACGACGACGTGATGGACTCGGCGCCGCTGCGCCGCGGGGCCCCCTCCGCACATGAGATCTGGGGAAACTCGGTCGCGATTCTCACCGGCGACCTCATCCTGGCACGGGCCTCACAGCTGATGTCGGAACTGGGGCCTGCGGCGACGCATATGCAATCGGTCACTTTCGAGCGGCTCGTGCTGGGTCAGCTGCGTGAGACGGTCGGACCCCAGGGCGGTGAAGATCCCACGGCGCACTACCTCTCCGTCATCGGCGGGAAGACCGGGTCACTGGTTGCCGCAGCGGCGTGGCTGGGAGCCCACTATGGCGGCTGCTCAGCCGAGGCGACGGGGATGCTGCAGCAGTACGGCGAATCCGTCGGCGTGGCGTTCCAGCTGGCCGACGACGTCATCGATCTCACGGCAGACAGTGCGACCTCCGGCAAGACACCCGGCACTGACCTGCGCGAGGGCGTGCCGACGCTGCCGGTGCTCATCCTGCGTCAGACTGCCGCGGACAGCTCTGACCCGGACGCCGCAGCCGGCGCTCAGCAGGTCCTCGACCTGCTCGCTCAGGACCTCACCGACGACGCCGTTCTGGCGGCAGCTGTGCAGGCAGTCCTCGAGCACCCGGCGACAGAAGCCTCCTGGGGCGTTGCGCGCAGCTGGGCCGAGCAGGCGAAGGACGCGATCGCCGGCCTGCCCGACTCGACCGTGAAGCGCGCCCTCAACGAATTCGCCGACAGCGTGGTGGAGCGCGAACGCTGATCGCCACCCCGCTATCAGCGGCGTGCTGACAGGATCTCCTCCAGCGCGGGGCGAAGCTCGTCAGCCTTGGCAGCCCGGACGTCGACCTCAACGGGGTGGCGCAGCTGCCGGTAGAGCTTATCGTCGCTGTAACGGGGGAAGACATGCAGGTGGTAGTGCCAGATATGTTGATTCCCGGCCGGCTCATTATGCTGCCGCACAGAGGTGCCCTCAGGGTTCCAGGCCAGTTTCATGGCCAGCGCGACGTCGCGTGACATGGCCCCGATGAGGCCCAGGAGCCTCTCATCGAGATCGTAGAGAGCCTCCCGGTGTTCCACCGGCACGATCATGGCGTGCCCCTCATGCGGCCCGAAGCCGTCGCTGGCCATGAAGACCAGGAGATCATCGTCCTGGTGGACGATATCGCTCAGCTCGCACCGGTTGAACGGGTCGCTGGTGTCCCCGGCGACGAGGTCGCAGAACGGGCACGGTTTCTCATCCGGGTCATGGGAGACCCACAGCGGGGCGCCGTCGGCATCGCGCAGCGGGCGAAAGAAGTCGGGGTTGCCGAGAAACTCGTGGCGTGAGGCGTTGCGCACGCTCACGCCTCCTCCTCGAAGGAGAACTCGAGCAGATCGAAGATGAACTCGCTGACTGTGGCGTTCTCATCGGTCCAGCGTTCGTGGGCGTTGCTGCGCCGTCTGATGAGCGGGTCCGGAACGTCGAGCGTGTCGACGTCGACCCCCCACGCCCAGCGCTCGTCCTCGTCCTCCAGGAAAAGCAGATGGCCCTCTTCGACGACGAGCTCCTCAGGGTCGAAGAAGAAGTGATAGGCCTCCATGATCTCTTCACACCGTCCCAGCGCGAGATAGAACTCCTCGAGAGCCTGCGGCAGGTGGATATGAGGCTCCAGCTCAGAGTCGGCCAGGGCCGCGGCGAGCTCGGAGGAGCGGAACCCCTCCTGCGGGGTCCACTGCTCATCGAGGTACGCCGGTACGAGGGATTTGAAGCGCTCCAGGAAGATCGGGGCGCGCTGGGTCTGTGCCGATGAATCGTGTGCCACGTAGACCAGTCTAGAAGAGTGCTGGCGCTGTGCGGGCACTGCAGTCACTGCGCAGCATAAGGGGGTATTGTGCACGTGGCGCACTCGTCAGGGAACAGGCGACGAACACAGGTTGTTGTCCAATAAGGCATACTGTTCTGTGGTAATCCCGCAGATTCTGCACCTCGGAAAGGAACTCACGTGTCTGAGACCCCCCGCCATCGGCCCGTCCGCGTAGCTGTCATCGGTGCTGGCCCGGCTGGTGTCTACGCCGCGGACATCCTCGCCAAGGCTCAGAAGAAGAGCGATATCGAGTTCAGCATCGACCTCTTCGACCGGTATCCGGCGCCTTTCGGCCTGATCAGGTATGGCGTCGCACCGGACCATCCGCGCATCAAAGGCATCGTCAAGGCGCTGCACAAAGTGCTGGATCGCGGTGATATTCGTCTCCTGGGCAATGTCGACATCGGGGCGGACATCACTGCCGAAGACCTCCGCAGGCACTACGACGCGGTGATTTACGCCACTGGCGCCATCCGCGACGCGGACCTCAACATCCCCGGGATCGAGCTTGAAGGCAGCTTCGGCGCGGCCGATTTCGTCTCCTGGTATGACGGCCACCCGGACTACCCGCGCGACTGGCCGCTGGAGGCCGAGCAGGTGGCGGTGATCGGCAACGGCAACGTGGCCCTCGACGTCGCCCGCGTGCTGTCGAAGCATGCCGACGATCTGCTGACCACGGAGATCCCGGACAATGTCTACGCCCGGTTGAAATCCTCGCCGGCCACGGATGTGCACGTCTTCGGTCGCCGCGGCCCGGCTCAGGTGAAGTTCACGCCTCTGGAGCTGCGCGAGCTCTCCCATTCGCGCGACGTCGACATCGTCCTCTACGAGGAGGACTTCGAGTTCGACGAAGCCAGCGACGAAGCCGTCAAGTCCAACAACCAGGTCAAGACGATGGTCAATACGCTGACCAACTGGCTGGTCGAGCAGGAGGAGCGGGAGGCGCAGGCTTCCCGGCGTTTCCACCTGCACTTCATGCACCAGCCAGTGGAGATCCTGGAAGGCTCTGACGACGGCAAGCCCACCGGCCGCGTGGCCGGGGTGCGCTTCGAGCGCATGGAGCTCGACGGCACCGGCAACGTCCGTGGCACCGGGGAGTTCCTGGACTACCCCTGCCAGGCCGTCTACCGTGCCGTCGGCTACTTCGGGTCGGAGATCTCCGGGGTGCCGTTCGACCACTCCAAGGGCGTGGTGAAGAACGAGGCCGGACGGGTCCTGACCGACGACGGCGAGCACATCCCCGGAACCTACGCGACCGGCTGGATCAAGCGCGGCCCGGTGGGCCTGATCGGTCACACCAAGGGGGACGCGCTGGAGACGATCGGATGCCTGCTGGAGGACGTGCACCACTTGCCGGAGGCTGCCGAGCCCGCGGAGGACGCCGTGATCGCGCTGCTGGAGTCCCGGGGCGTAGAGTACACGACGTGGGAGGGCTGGCTTGCCCTCGACGAGCACGAAGTGAATCTGGGCAGCGCGCACGATCTTCCCGCAGGGGCCGTGCTCCCGGAGGGTGCTGTACGTGAGCGCGTGAAAGTGGTTCCCCGCGAGGAGATGGTCCGGATTTCACGCGCCCTGGAGCGGGCCGAGCTCAGCTCCTGAGCGCGCTCCACAGCTGAGCGCACTGGCTGCAGTCCCTGAGCTGGACTGCTGATCGCGCTCAGTCCTGCCGGTAGCCGGCCATGCCCTCGAGGCGGGCGATGCGATCCGCCATCGGAGGGTGGGTGCTGAACAGCTTCTTCGCCCTCCCTCCGAAGGGGTTCGCGATCATCATGTGCGCGTAGGAGTCGTGCTTGGGGTCTTCCTTCATCGGGTAGCGGGAGATTCCGCGCTCCAATTTGTCCAGCGCTGAGGCCAGGGCCAGCGGGTCCTCGCTCAGGGCCGCGCCGTCGGAATCTGCGTCGTACTCCCGGGTGCGTGAGATGGCCATCTGGATCAGGCTCGCGGCCAGCGGCATGAGCAGGACCGCCAGGATCGACCCGATCAGGGCCAGCGGGTTCCCGCCCTGGTTGCTGTTGCCGCGAGCGCCGCCGAAGAGCAGGAAGAACTGGCTGATCGTGGTGAGGAAGCCGGCGACGGCGGCCGCCACCGACGAGATCAGGATGTCCCGGTTGTATACGTGCATCAGCTCATGTCCGGTGACACCGCGCAGCTCCCGCTCATTGAGCAGGTTCAGGATGCCCTCCGTGAAGCAGACGACGCCGTTCTCCGGGTTCCGTCCGGTCGCGAAGGCGTTCGGTGTGGGGGAGGGGGCGATGTAGATACGCGGCGCCGGCTGCTGCGCGCGCTGCGCCAGGCCTTCCACCATCTGGTAGAGCTGGGGCGCCTGTTCGCGCGTCACCGGGTAGGCCTTCATCGCACGCAGGGCGAGCTTGTCGGAGTTCCAGTACGAATAGGCCACTGTGCCGACGCCGATCAATCCGAAGATCACCAGGAAGGCCGGGGTATTCGTCGAGTAGGCCAGAATGGCGCCGATCAGCAGCAGCAGACCGAAGAGGAAGGCGAGCAGCCCAGCGGTCCGCAGGCGGCCATTGTGGTGTGTCATGCCGGTTTTCACTCTCTTCTGTCCGGGAAATGAGTCAGCCAGGATGGTGCGGCGGTCTCCAGGAGGAAGCGCACTCGGGAGGTCCGAAAATTCCGGGCCCGCACATTCCCAGCATTGCCTCACCATTCTATCGGTGGAGCCTGGTTTCCCGCTGGGCACCGGGAGGGGGCGGGCTGAACTTCTCGGCGGCACTTCTTCAGTGCCTGAGCGCGAGGTGCATCCCACGCTGTGACCGAACCGATATCTGTGATGGCGACCAGTTCACCTTCAGTTCATCTTGCCGTGTGAGTGTTGTTCACGAACGCGAAATGCTGCGCGGGGAACACCGCGTAGAAGCAGGTCACCTGATCAGGACAGGAGAGCGGATGACCACCTCGATTGCGCCCGAGAAGAGCGTGCTGGAGAACCCGGCACCGGCAGTGGATTCGGGCGCTGCCGTTGACGCGGGCTCCGCTGTCGCCTCGGACGCTACCGTGGAGTCCAGTCCAGCATTCGCGTCGAGCACTGCCGTCGAGGTCAGCGGGTCCGCGGAGTCGAGGACTTCCCCTCAGCGTCTCTCCAGCCCATTCGAGCGTCTCGGCCTGACTGGCCGGGGGCTCAGCATAGCCAACTGGCTCGGCGTCGCCGTCGCGGTGTACGTCCTGATCTCCGCCGTCGGCGTGATCGGCACCGGCTTCCAGGGTGCGACCGGCGGCCAGGCCGAGAGCCTGTTCAGCTTCGCCACGAACCCCTTCGTCGCTCTGATGATCGGCATCGTGGCGACCGCGCTCATCCAGTCCTCCACGACCACGACCTCTATCGTGGTGGGCCTCACCGCCGGCGGACTGCCGATGGAGATCGCGATCCCCATGCTGATGGGCGCCAATGTCGGCACCACGCTGACCAGCACGCTGGTGAGCCTGGGCATGGTCCGGGATAAGGAATCCTTCCGGCGCGGCTTCACCGCCGCCTCCATCCATGACTGCTTCAACCTACTGGCCGTGATCATCTTCCTGCCGCTTGAGATGATGTTCGGCGTCCTCGAGCGTCTCTCCGGCTGGCTCTCCGCACAGGCAGCGGGCAGCGACGGAGGACTGTTCGCCGCCATCTTCGGCGGCGTCGGATCCACCATCAAAGGCGCAACGCAGCCGCTGACGGTCACACTGGAGTCCAGCGTCTCGTTCATCCCGCAGCCCTGGCAGGGCATCGTCCTCGTCGTCGTCGGGGTGGCGCTCATCCTCGCCGTCATCAACTTCATCGGCACGCTGCTCAAAGTGCTCATGGTGGGCCGCGCCGA
>DXGD01000295.1 GCA_019114115.1 Candidatus Nesterenkonia stercoripullorum | reverse complement strand
TCCGCCGCCGGGCAGATTCAGTCCAGATCCTGGGGGCGGACGCACAGTAGGCCGTGCTGCGAGTCGAGCTGCTCAGCTGTCCGGGTATGCGGCCACGTGGGCCTGGACCTGTTCGCAGATCGTGCGCAGCGCATCAGCCTGATCATTGTCGATCGCCGGATGGAACAGAGCGCGGATGTGCTCCCCGTGCTGGGAGGCCGCCTCGTGGAAGACCCTGTGCCCGAGTGGGGTCAGTTGCGCCGAGGTCCCTCGCCGGTCGTGAGGATCAGTGGAGCGGGTGAGCAGACCTCGCTCCTCCAACGACTTCACCTGGTATGAGACACGTGATGGGGAGAAGATCATGCGGGCAGCAAGATCTCCCATGCGCACCTGATTGTTACGCGCTTCTGCCAGGATCAGCAGCACATTGTATTCGCTCAGCCGCAGACCGCTCGAGGCCTGCAGCCTCTTCTCCATATGACCGCTGAGCAGGGCGCTGGTCTCGATGAACGACCGCCATGCCCGAGCCTTGGGGGTGGAGCCGGTGTAGTCGCGCTCTGTGCCCGCGGCTTGACCGGAGGCTTTCCCCGCGGATCTCGCAGTGGCGCTTCCTGGGGCCGTTTCCGCGGCGTCCGGCGGTCCATAGCGGCTCGGTTCGGCGTTCACAGCACTCCTGTCGGTCAGCGAGGCCTCGAAGGGGAGCGCCGGAAGTCTGCCTCCGGCTTCCCCTGAGTATATCTGCTGAGGGCGCGCCGGCATGGGGTGTCCAGCACCGTGCGAGATAGTGTGCCCAGCATCGTACGAGGAGGTCCTGCCTTCCTCCAGGTGCCGCTATTCCTCCGGAGCCGTGTCCGGGTCGCCGCCGATGTTGTTATCTTCCAGGGGGTTATCGCCCTCGGGGACCACCGCGCTTGACTCCGCGTCGATGACGACGGTGTTCTCATCCGCCGGACCCTGTGTGACGATCACCCACACGACCAGCCCGTCGCCGTCGTCCGTTTCGCGGGACTCGAGCTGCGCGCTCTGCACTGGCCCGGGCGATTCGCCTTGGGCGATCTCCATGGCGCGCAGCAGCGGCACCTCCGCTCGGTCGGCGAGGCCGGTGAGCTCGTCGTCAGCTTCGCCCTCGTCATTGGTGTCCAGGGTTGAGGTGCCCTCAGGGGCGGTGTGGACTTCCCTGAGTCCGCCGTTATCGCCCAGGAGCTGGACATACATCCCGGTATCGTCTGAGTCTTCCTTCTCCTTCAGGAAGCCGATCGCGGTCCCCCCTTCGGCGTCAGCGGCTGTTGCCACCGCACGCATCGCCACGTCCCGGCTGACATCAACGTCCTCAGCATCATGTGGGTTGGGGTGGGAAGGCTCGCTGGAGGGCTGGATGGTGTCTTCCTCCTCAGCTCCCTCCGGCATGGCTTCGGAGACGTCGGGGGAGTTGCAGCCCGCCAGGAATCCGCTGAGGACAAATGCGCTGGCGGCGAAAGAGACTTTGGCGGCGGATGTGGACATGACTCCAGCTAATCGGCCTTTCCTTAGTGAAAGCTGAACGTCGGCCCGGTGTGTCGTCATCTCGGTGCGCCGAGGAGGCCATGGCGGCGCCATCTCAGCGGTGTTCGACTCATCACAGATTCTGCGTGTCGCAGATGCCACAGGTGTGCCTAACGGCCTATGCACGCGCGCACCGGTAGTGTGGGGACGTTATGGCTGAGACTGACTTCTCCACAGAGCTTCTGCACCTGCGCGATACCCTCCGCCGCATTACAGAAGTGACTGACATCGACACGCTCGAAGCTGAGGTCGCTGCGCTGAGCGAAGAGGCGGCCGCGCCGAACCTGTGGGACGATCAGGCCAACGCCCAGCGCGTCACCTCCAGGCTCAGCCATAAGCAGTCAGAGCTGCAGAGGATCCAGCGGCTCAGCGGACGCATCGAAGATGTCGAAGTCATGGTGGAGATGGCCCGTGAAGAGGACGACGCCGAGACGCTTGCCGAGGCGACGGCTGAGGTGGCATCCATCCGTGAGGCGCTGAAGGCCCTGGAAGTCGTGACGCTGCTCTCCGGCGAATATGACGAGCGCGAAGCCGTCGTGACGATTCGCTCCGGGGCGGGCGGCGTGGACGCGGCAGATTTCGCCGAAATGCTCCTGCGGATGTACACCCGCTATGCCGAGGGGCGTGACTGGCCCGTGCAGATCCTCGACACCTCATATGCGGAGGAGGCCGGCTTGAAGTCTGCGACGTTCGAGATCAAAGCCCCCTATGCCTATGGCACCCTCTCCGTGGAAGCCGGCACGCACCGACTCGTCCGGATCAGCCCTTTCGACAACCAGGGACGGCGCCAGACCTCCTTCGCCGCGGTCGAAGTCATTCCCCTGATCGAAAGCTCGGACAGCGTGGACATCGATGAGAACGACCTCAAAGTCGATGTCTTCAGGTCCTCAGGGCCAGGAGGGCAGTCCGTCAACACGACGGATTCAGCGGTCCGGCTGACGCATATTCCCACCGGCACGGTGGTCTCGATGCAGAACGAGAAGTCCCAGATCCAGAACCGTGCTGCCGCTATGCGCGTCCTCGAGTCCAGGCTGCTGCTGCTGAAGCAGGCCGAGGAGAACGCGGAGAAGAAGGCTCTAGCGGGAGACATCAAGGCCTCTTGGGGAGACCAGATCCGCTCCTATGTCCTGCACCCCTACCAGATGGTCAAGGACCTGCGCACCGAACACGAGACCGGTCAGGCCCAGGCCGTGCTCGACGGTGACCTCGACGGCTTCATCGACGCCGGTATCCGGTGGCGGGCCCAGGGCGACGAGGCCTGATCCCCGGGAGGTCCTGACCGATGATCCGCTTCGAGCACGTCACCCGGCGCTATGAGCGCGACGGCCGACCCGCCCTCGAC
>DXGD01000294.1 GCA_019114115.1 Candidatus Nesterenkonia stercoripullorum | reverse complement strand
ACGGGGACGGGCAGAGTGACGGCGACGGCGGCGACTCCACGGTCACAGTGGGAGTGGCGAGTCTGCCGATCTTCGCTCCCGTGTTCGTGGCCCAAGAGAAGGGTTATTTCGAGGACCGCGGGCTTGACGTTGAGCTGGAGAACGTACAGACGGGCCAGGACGCGATTCCGCTGCTCTCCTCGGGGCAGCTCGATGCCGTGGCTGCAGGATTCTCCGCAGGTGTCTTCAGCGGTTTGGACACCGGCCTGGAGTTCCGGGTCGTGGGGTCCATGGGAGTGTCCGACGGCGCCGAGGAATCCCCGGCGCACCTCATCGTCAATAGTGATCTCGCTGCGGACGGGACCGTTGAGACTGCCGCTGATCTGGAAGGAATGAAGATAGGAGTCGCTGGCGGTGCGGGCGGTACCGGTGCCTACCTGGCTGCTCTGGCCCTCGAGGATGAAGGCCTGAGCGTCAGCGATGTCGAGCTGGTCAATGTGGGCAATCCTGATATGCCAGCCGCACTGGAGAACGGAAGCATCGATGCGGGGCTGATGTCTGCACCGTTCTCAGAGAACGCCCTCGACGACGGCACGGGCGAATCGCTGTGGTACCCGCCGGAGGAGACTAGCGGCACCGGGCTCATGTACGGTGAGCATTTCGTGGATTCTGACCAAGCCCAGCCATTCTTCGACGCGCTTGTCCAGGCGTCCGAGGATCTGCAGGGCGAGGAACGGTATTCCGATCAGCATCTGGAGATCATCGCCGAAGCTACCGGGCAGGACGTCGAAGGCCTGCAAGGCGTTCCCCTCTATACCTGGCTGCCGGACCTCGCGCCCATTTCTGAGCAGCTCACCGGTATGGAGCGCGTGTGGATGGAATCCGGTGCCATCGAATACGATTCGCCGCTGAACACGGACGAGTACATAGATTCCTCATTCGCAGAGAATTCATCTCCGGATTCGGATTAAGTCTCTGGAGACGATGAGCGGGTCGGGAGTCTGCTGAGAACAGGCCCGGCCCGCTCATCTCGGGAGTAGTTTCCTATGCCAGTTACTGCCGCGCTTCCTGTGCGCGGCTGAGGACGCGGCGGGCGTGCCGGATCAGCGGGGCGTCGACCATGGCGCCGCGGAACGTGAAGGCGCCGTCGTCGGCTGCTGCCTCAGGGAGGGAGGAGCCCGTGCGGCGGGCGAGCTCGTCCAGCAGTGCTTGGGCGTATTCGACTTCCTCAGCGGCGGGGGCGAATCCGGACTTGATCTGTGCGACATGCCCCGGATGGATGCAGGCTTTCGCGACGAAGCCGCTGGCAGCGGCGTCGAGAGCTTCGGTGTGCACGCCGTCGAGGTCTTCGATATCGGCGTATATCGAGTCGATCGCCGCCGCACCGGCCGACCTTGCGCTGAGCAGCACTTCTGCTCGGGAATGCTTCGCGACCTGCCGGTACTCACCCGTTGCGGTACGCGAGGAGGTCCCGCCCAGATCCGCCAGCAGATCTTCCGCGCCCCACATCAGCGCCACCACCGACGGATGTGAGGCGATCTGCTCGGCCCGCCGGATGCCTCGGGCGCTCTCACACAGGGCGATCACCCGGGCATCTGGCAGCTCGCGCACGACGACGTCCACGTCCTCCGCCGATTCAGCCTTCGCGAGCATGATCCAGCGCACTCCGGTGCCCGCCAGCGCCGCCAGATCTGCGGAGATCTCCGTCGAGCCGGAGGAGTTGACCCGGACGACTGTCCGCTCACGGTCGGCCCCTTCGCGCAGGTGATCGTGAATAGCCGTGCGCGCCTCCGCCTTCCCTGCCGGGGCGACGGCGTCTTCGAGGTCGAGGATCACGGCGTCGGCCCGTTGCGCGGCCTTCGCGAAACGATCGGGCCGGTTCCCGGGGCAGAAGAGGAGCGCCGGGCCCAGCGGAAACGCCGCGCCATCCCCACGCGGCTCGTTCGTGGACGGCCTACTCATGGCTGTCCTCATGAGCGGACTCATGGCCGGCCTCATGGGTGGACTCCCAGAACAGGCCTGACCGCACGCACCGAGCCACGACTGCGCCCTCCTGGTTCGTGCCGATGTGCTCCACGGTGACGATGCCCTGACCCGGGCGGGACCTCGAGGGGCGCTTCGCCGTGATGCGCGAGCGCGTGTAGAGCGTATCCCCGTGATAGAGCGGATGGGGGAACTCCACCTCCTCGAAGCCGAGGTTCGCCACCAGCGTGCCCTGAGTCAGCTGCGTGACCGAAGCGCCCACGAGAGTGGCCAGTGTGAGCATCGAATTGACCAGTCGCTGTCCGAAGGGCTGGCTCTGCGCCCAATGCGCGTCCAAGTGGAGAGCTTGGCTGTTCATCGTCATCGTGGTGAACGCGACATTGTCGGCTTCGGTGATCGTGCGGCCGGGAGCATGCTCGAATTCGTCTCCGACCTCGAGCTCGTCGAAGTACATGCCGCGCTGCCGGAAGACCCGCCCCGCCGGTCCAGCGGCCTTATCAGCCGGACCGCGCCCATAGACGCCGGAGTCCGCGTAGTGCTGCTGGGCTGGTTCCCGGCCCGAGGCTGAGTCTTGTCCTTGTCCCTGTTCTGGGTCGCGGCCCTGCGTTGCTTCTCGTCCCTGCGCTGCTTCTCGGCTCATACCATTCACCCTAGCCCCAACTCGCGGGCGATCAGCATGAGCTGTACCTCGGTAGTGCCCTCCCCGATCTCCAAGATCTTCGAATCGCGATAGTGGCGGGCGACGACGAACTCGTTGATGAAGCCGTACCCGCCGAAGACCTGCGTGGCGTCCCGGGCGTTGTCCATCGCCGCTTCGCTGGCGATGAGCTTGGCCATCGCGGCCTGCGTCTTGAAAGGACGCCCGGTGAGCATGCGGCGGGCGGCGTCGTAATACGCCAGCCGGGCGGAATGCGCGCGGGCCTGCATCCTGGCGATCTTGAACGAGATTCCCTGGTTCCGGGAGATCGGGGCGCCGAAGGTCTCACGTTCACCCGCATAGCGGACGGATTCGTCGACGCACCCCTGGGCGGCGCCGGTCGCCAGGGCGGCGATCGCGATCCGGCCCTCATCCAGGATGCCGAGGAAATTCGCATATCCGCGGCCGGGTTCGCCCAGCAGGCTG
>DXGD01000293.1 GCA_019114115.1 Candidatus Nesterenkonia stercoripullorum | reverse complement strand
CCTGCTGGAATTCTTCTGGTGGGGATCGGTCTTCCTGGTCAACGTGCCGATCGTCATCATCGCCTCGCTGGTGATGGTTCTCGTCGGGCCCGAGAATGTGACCAACCCGGCGCGGCGTTGGGACGCTGTCTCATCCGCCCAGGTCATGGTGGGGCTGACGGGTGCAGTGCTGAGCATCAAGACCATTGCTGATGCGCCGGTCAACTGGCCGCTCGCCGTCGGCTCCGGCACAGTGGCCGTCATAGCGCTGAGCATCTTCGTGCGCCGCCAGCTGCGCCTGGCCAAGACCACTGAGCCGCTCGTGGATTTCTCCATCTTCCGGAATTCCGGGTTCTCCGCGGGCGTGCTGGCAGCAGCCGCGAGCATCTTCGCGATCGCTGGCCTGCAGCTTGTCACCACACAGCGGTACCAGCTTGTCGAGGGGTTCAGCCCGCTCGAGGCAGGACTGATCGTCTCGGCACTGGCACTGGGCTCCCTGCCCTTCGCCATCTTCGGCGGTGCGGTCCTGCACAGGCTCGGCCTGCTCGTGCTCATGGGCGGTGGGATCGGCACTGCCGCGCTGGGCTCGGGCCTGGCCGTCATCGCCGCCCGCGAGGACTCGCTGCCGCTGCTCGTGCTCGGCTTCGTGATCATCGGGGCAGGACTGGGGGCATCCATGTCCGTAGCCTCGACGGCCATCATGGGTAACGTCCCGCCGCGGCGGGCCGGAATGGCCGCTTCTATCGAAGAGGTCTCCTACGAGTTCGGCGGGCTGGTCGGGGTCGCCACCTTGGGCAGCCTCATCACGATGATCTACACGCGTCTGCTGGTTCTGCCCGCAGAGGCGCAGGAGTGGACAGGGGAGCAACCCGCCACCGTACTGACCTCGGAGGACTCGGCCGCCGTCGCTGCCGCCGGTGAAGCTTTCGATGCCGCGTTCCTGGCGGTGCTCATCGCAGTGGCCGTGGTGATGCTGCTGGCCACCCTGGCCCTGATATGGCTGCTGCGCCGGTACACACCCGGCTCGGCCTCTCAGGCGTACCCCGGGAACCACTGATGTCGACCCTTGTGAGCAGCGCCTGGCATACTGGCTGCGTACCCTTCAGGAGCGGACCCCATACTCTGTGAGACACTCCAAACGGACTGAGATTCTCGAAGCCGGAAAGCGCGTGATCCAGCGCGACGGCGTCACCACACTGACCTACGAATCAGTGGCCGCGGAAGCCGGCCTGACCAAAGGCGGGCTGCTGTACCACTTCCCCTCACGGGAAGACCTGATGATGGCGCTGCACCAGCATATGGCCGCCTCGTGGGAGCAGTGCATGGAGGATGAAGCCGGCGGCACGGCTGGCGAGCTCACGGCGCAGCAGCGGTTCGCCGCATTCGCCCGCGTCTCGCAGAACCCGGACCGCGCCGAGCTGCTTCTCATGCTCGAAGCCGCAGAAGATCGGCAGACCAGCCCTGTCTGGGACGAGGTCTACGAGCGCTGGACCCCGGGCCCGCCCCCAGATGACGACGTCGCCGCCTTCATCGCACGCCTAGCCGCTGACGGGCTCTGGTTCTACGAGGCCCTGCGGACCACCCCGCTCAATCCTGACGTGCGGGAAGGTGTGGTGCAGGGAATCATCGAACTGGCCACCCCGCCCGACACACCATGACCAGAGGCCGAGACGACACATCGCCCGCAGCCCGTTAGGATCATCCGGTGGCCATCGTCCCCCTGATCCTCTTCGTGGTAGCCGGCAGCGGCACCCCCGGACCGAATAACACCATCGTGATGGCCTCCGGGGCATCGTTCGGGTTCCGTCGCACGCTGCCCGCGATCATCGGGGTCAACACCGGGTTCCCGGTGATGACGATCCTGGTCGGCCTGGGCCTGGGCCAGGTCATCGAGCAGTGGCCATTCATCCTGGACGTCATCCGCCCGATCGGGGTGCTCTACCTGCTCTACCTGGCCTGGAAGATCGCGAACGGACCCACGGACGTCGCCGCGCGCAGCGCAGGGAAGCCGCCCGGGTTCTGGCAGTTGGCAGGGTTCCAGTTCGTGAACCCGAAGGCCTGGGCGATGTCCGTCGGCGCCATCGCGGCATTCACCGGCTTCTGGGATTCTTTCCTGCTGGAGGTCCTGGTGATCGCGCTGGCGTTCCTGGTCTTCAGCACGCCCAATACCGCTATCTGGACGCTCATCGGCGTCGGCGCGGGCCGGATCATCTCCAAGGCCCGTCACATGAGGATCCTCAATATCGTCATGGCCGGACTGCTGGTGGTCTCACTCATCCCGGCCGTGATCGACACCGTCGAATCGATCTCCTGAGCACCGCAGCCCGCTCAGCTGCTGTAGGAGCCTGTCAGCTGTAGGAGCCTGTCAGCAGGACGCCGCCGCCATCGACGCCCTTGGCGCCTTGGACGAAGTCAGGACCCGCGAGAGCGGGACCTGCGGCGTCGTAGGTGGACACCTCGCCCATGATCCAGGCATCCTGGCCGCGGACCCGCAGGTGCTCCAGGGCGTGCTGGGCATGAGAAGCAGCCACAACGGCCACCATCCCGACGCCGAGGTTGAGCGTGCGCTCCAGATCGGCGCGCGGCACAGAGCCCAAGTCCGCGATCAGCGAGAACACTGCCGGCCACGACCACGTGGAACGATCCACCCTGGCCAGCATCCCTGCAGGCAGGACGCGGGCGAGGTTCGCTGCCAGGCCACCGCCGGTGACGTGGCTGAATCCGCGCACCGGGGCGTCGGGTGCGGTTGGCGATTCAGCTGGATCGCCGTTGAAGGCCTCCACCAGACTCAGGCAGGGGGCGGTGTAGAGCCGAGTCGGCTGCAGCAGCTCCTCGCCGAGTGTGCGGCCGAACTCCGGCACATGGCGCTCGTACTCCCAGCCGGCGTCCGCAACGACACGTCGCACCAGGGAGTAGCCATTGGAGTGAATGCCGGAGGAGGCCATGCCGATCACCACATCGCCGGCCTGCACCCGATCCGGGCCCAGCACTGCGGAGGCGTCGACGACGCCTGTGGCGGCACCGGCGACGTCGTACTCTGAGGGCTCCAGAAGCCCAGGATGCTCAGCGGTCTCCCCGCCTACCAGGGCTGTTCCGGTCTCGGCGCAGGCGGCAGCGATCCCGGAGACCATCGCGGCGATCCGGCTCGGCTCGACCTTGCCGGTGGCGATGTAGTCGGTCATGAACAGCGGCTTGGCGCCCATGACGACGATGTCGTCGACGACCATCCCGACCAGGTCGTAGCCGATCGTGTCATGGATGTCGAGGGCCTGAGCGATGGCCACTTTCGTGCCGACGCCGTCGGTCGAGGTGGCCAGCAGCGGATGCGGCAGGCGCTTGAACTCGGAGGCGTCGAAGAGGCCCGCGAATGCGCCCACCCCGCCGAGGACCTGGGGTGAGTGCGTGGCTTCGATAGAAGCCTTCATCAGTTCAACGGCTCGGTCCCCGGCCTCCACGTCGACCCCGGCACCGGCATAGGTGATCGGCGCCGACGACGCAGTGCCACCGGCACGTTCCTCCGCCGCCCCTGCAGCAGCCTCTGATCTGGTCGTTTCCGTGCTCATGAACTCACTTCCGACGGGGTGTTGCGGTGGTCTCGAGCGGAGGAATCGGCGTGCGCCAGCAGCGGATCCTCATCCCCGAGTGCGCTCTCGAACTCCGCGTCAGGGCCGGGCTCGCAGCCGGACTGCGAGCGGCGGGAGGGAATGCCAGGCAGCGAAGGCTGCTCCAGCAGCAGCTTCCCGCGCCGTTCCTCGGGCGGCAGCTCGATCGGGTACTCCCCGGAGAAGCAGGCCGTGCACAGTGTGGAGCGGGGCTGCCCGGTGGCGGCGATCATCCCGTCCTGTGAGATGTACGCCAGCGAATCCGCGCCCACGGCCTGGGTGATCTCATCCATCGTCGCGCCGTTGGCGATGAGCTCGGCGCGGGAGGCGAAGTCGATGCCGTAGAAGCACGGCCATTGCACCGGCGGGGAGGAGATCTTCACGTGGACCTCCCGGGCGCCGGCCTCCCGCAGCATCCGCACGATCGCACGCTGCGTATTGCCCCGCACAATCGAATCGTCGACGACGACGACGCGCTTGTCCCGCACCACATGGTCGAGGACATTGAGCTTGAGCCGGATGCCCAGCTGGCGCAGCGTCTGCGAAGGCTCGATGAACGTCCGGCCCACATAGGAGTTCTTGATGAACCCCTGCGCGAAGGGGAGCCCCGAGGCTTCGGCGTAGCCCACCGCGGCAGGCGTCCCGGACTCGGGGACGGGGATCACGATATCGGCGTCGTGCGTGTCTTCGCGGGCCAGCTGGCGGCCCATCTCGACGCGGGACTCGTACACGGACTGTCCGTTGATGTGGGCGTCTGGCCGGGCCAGATAGACGTATTCGAACACGCAGCGGGCCGGGGCGGCTTCTGCGAACCGGTGGGACCGCACGCCGTCAGCATCGATGGCGATGAGCTCACCGGGCTCGATCTCCCGGATGACGGATGCGCCCACCGTGGCCAGCGCCGACTGCTCGGAGGCGACGACCCACCCGCGGTTGAGCCGGCCCAGCACAAGCGGCCGGACGCCCTGCGGGTCACGTGCGGCGTAGAGGGTGTTCTCGGTCATGAAGACCAGGCAGAACGCACCCAGCAGGGTCGGCAGCAGCTGCAGCGCCTGCTCTTCCAGGGAATCCCCGGGCTGATCCTTCAGCAATGCGGTGACCAGGGCGGTGTCAGTGGTGTTGCCCTGAGCCAGCTCGCCGAAATTCGTCTGGCCGTGCCGTTCGACGATGCGCTCGAAGAGCTCGGCGGAATTCGTCAGATTGCCATTGTGGCCCAGCGCGACAGTACCGTGCGGAGTATCGCCCAGCGTCGGCTGCGCATTGGCCCACTGGGACGCTCCCGTAGTGGAGTACCGGCAGTGCCCGACGGCGATATGCCCGTCCAGCGCAGTCAGCGTGGACTCGTCGAAGACCTGTGACACCAGGCCGATGTCCTTGTACACGCGGATATGGCTGCCGTCCGAGGTCGCGATGCCCGCGGACTCCTGGCCGCGGTGCTGCAGCGCATACAGGCCGTAGAAGGTGAGCTTCGAGACTTCTTCCCCGGGGGCCCAGACGCCGAAGACCCCGCACTCATCCTGCGGGAGCGGATCCTCATCGAGGAGATTGTGCGTCAGGCGTGTCTTAGCGCGAGTCATGATCGGCGCTCCTCTCGGCAGATGGAGTCTCAGGTGTGTCCGCCTCTGGGCGGGAGGCCGGGGTCAGTGGCTCAGCCTCGTAAGTGCGGGTGTGCCGCCTGGACCGTCGTTCCAGCACCAGCCACACCACGGCGGCGAGCAGCAGTCCGGGGATGGAGAAGAGGAATGTGAGGTACCCCACTGAGGCGAAGAGCGAGTAGTCCGGCGATGACGGCGTGACGAATGTGACGACGAGCGCGACGACGACCGCCGCTGCTGCCCCGAGGACAAGCAGCGGAATCAGTTTCGGAGTGGGTCGGACAGTCACCTGGCGATGCGGCGCGGGCGAGGACATATGGGATAGTCTACGCGCTGCGCACGGCCGGGTCGTGCGGCGGAGTCCCAGGGATGGCCTAATATCAGATCACTGACTGGCCCTCGGGAAGGATTCCGCGTGAACACAGGCACACAGCGCCCGCTGGCAGGAGGCTCACACGAGCCGGGGCAGCGGGGGCAACCGGGAGTCCGGAGGGGGACTGTGCGGGGGTTCAGCTTCCAGTGCGTCCGATCGCATCTGGCCGCACTGACCTCTGCCTCACGTGTGACGGGGATCGATGTGGCTCGAGCCCTGGCGATCATCGGGATGATCGGAGCCCATGTGGGCTATGCCCCCGATATCTTCTGGAGCGATCCCAGCACCTGGGGCGGTGTGATCCACGGACGCTCCGCGATCCTCTTCGCCGTCCTCGCCGGAGTCTCCATCGCCCTGGTCTCCGGAGGTGCGCGCGGAGTGGCTGGTGCGGGCCTCGATATTCGGAAGGTGCGGCTGAGCCTGGTCGGGCGCGGGATCTTCATCTTCGCCGTGGGCGTCGTGCTGGAAGCGCTGGGGACCTCGGTATCGGTGATCCTGGGGATCTACGGTGTGCTGTTCGTGCTGGCAGCGGTGTTCGTGGACTGGCGGCGGAGATGGCTGCTCATCACGGCAGGAGTTCTCGCCCTGGGCGGTCCGTCGCTGCTGGTCGTGCTCAGGGCAGTCTCCGGAGGCGGGGACGGCGACGCCCTGACGATCTTCGCCTACAGCATGTATCCGCCGCTGGTGTGGCTCGTCTTCGTGATGGCAGGACTCGTCGTCGCGCGCAGTGATGTGCGCCGCCTGCGCACTGCCCTTGTCACGACGGCGGCCGGGGTGGTCCTCGCCGTCGTCGGGTATGCGGTCGGGATAGGGATCGCCCCCGCAGAAGATGCCTACGACGACGCGGCTCTCGCAGAGGAAGAGGGGCTGTTGGAGGAGGGGTCGCTGTTCGGCGGGAGGCCCATCCAGGCCGAGGACCTCGACCTGACCGCCCACGAATGCGAGATCGACGAGGAGGAGTGGGTGTACTGCTACCCCGCCGAGGACCTGGAGACCCTGAAATGGGCTGCGGGGTACTCCGGGGAGAGCCTCGAGAATGACCCCCTCAGTGCCGAGCTCGTCTCCGACGCCGGTCTCGAGGCGGACCCTGCGGATGAGGACTACGGCTCGTATGTCCGCGAAGGTCTCACGGGAGAGGTTTTCCTGGAAGAGGGATTCGGCGTCTACGAGCACTCAGGCGGCACGATGGAGATCATCGGATCAGGCGGGTTCGCGCTCGCCGTGACAGGCCTGTGTCTCCTCACCTTCCGAGCCCGGCTGCTTCGCCGGCTCGTGGTCCCCATAGCTGCCTTGGGCTCGATGCCGCTGACAGCTTATGCCGCCCACATCGTCGCGATTCGGCTGCTCACTGACCCCTGGGACTACCTGGAGGACAACCAGACCTGGCTCATCTTCGTGATCAGCCTGGTGCTGGGATGCACGCTGTGGGCACTGCTGTGGGGCAGGGGCCCGCTCGAGCGCCTGACGGGCTGGGCCGCGCGGGCGCTCTCCGCAGCCCCCACGCGAGACGGCGCACCAGCTGATCCGCCGGTCAGGCGGTAGGTTCAGCGGGTGCGCCGTGTCGAGCCGAGGAGCTGCGGACTCAGTCCAGCAGCTCGTAGGCCGGGATCGTGAGGTAGTCCTGGTAGTTGTCGGGATCCAGGACCAGCCCGCGGACGACGCCGGCGGCCGGCTCGAAGTACTTGCTGAAGGCCTGCGCATCGCCGACTTCACCGCGCAGCCGCTCAAGCTCTTCGCCGAGCAGACGATCGACCATCTCAGCGGAGACCGGCTCTGAGGTGTCTGCGGTGACCGTGCCGTTGTGGATCTGCTGCCAGATCTGCGACCGGGAGATCTCGGCCGTCGCGGCGTCCTCCATCAGGTTGTGGATCGCGACGGCGCCGTTTCCGGAGAGCCAGATCGCGGTGTAGTAGATCGCGACGTAGACGTTGGTGCGCACACCCTGCTCCGTCACATCGCCGACCACGGTGCTCAGATCCAGGAGGTCTTGAGCGGAGACGGTGACGTCCTCGCGCTGGCGGGAGATCTGGTTCGGGTTCTCCCCGAGCACGGCCGTGAACTCCTCACGGCAGATGTCGACGAGATCAGGGTGGGCCACCCAGGAGCCGTCGAAGCCGTCGTTGGCCTCCCGCGACTTGTCATCGCGCACTTTGGCGATCGCCTTCTCGGTGACCTCCGGCTCGCGGCGGTTCGGGATGAAGGCCGCCATGCCGCCCATCGCGAAGGCACCGCGGCGGTGACAGGTCTGCACCAGCAGTTCGGTGTAGGCCCGCATGAACGGCTGGGTCATGGAGACCTGTGCACGGTCCGGGAGCACGAACTGGGAGCCTGAGGTGCGGAAGTACTTGATGATCGAGAACAGGTAGTCCCAGCGGCCGGCGTTCAGGCCCGAGGCGTGGTCGCGCAGTTCGTAGAGGATCTCGTCCATGTGGAAGGCGGCGGGGATCGTCTCGATCAGCACCGTGGCACGGACGATGCCGTGGGGCAGGCCCAGGTGCTCCTCGGCGAAGGTGAAGATCTCGTTCCACAGCCGTGCCTCGCGGTAGTGCTCCATCTTCGGCAGGTAGTAGAACGGGCCCGTTCCGGCTTCGTGGGTCAGCGCGGCATTGTGGAAGAAGTGCAGGCCGAAGTCGACCAGTGCGCCGATGGCCGGCTTGCCGTCGATCGTGATGTGCTTCTCCGGCAGGTGCCAGCCGCGCGGGCGGACCACGACAGTCGGAAGCGTGACGTCCTCACGCAGCCGGTACTCCTTGCCTTCCGGCGAGGTGAACGACAGTGTTCCCCGGGCCGATTCGTACAGGTTCTTCTGGCCGTCGATCAGATTGTGCCAGCTGGGGGAGAGCGCATCCTCCAGGCAGGCCAGCCAGACTTTGGCGCCTGAGTTCAGGGCGTTGATGGCCATCTTCGCC
>DXGD01000292.1 GCA_019114115.1 Candidatus Nesterenkonia stercoripullorum | reverse complement strand
GCCGAGGGCATGGGCGCCGAAGGCGAGCAGGTCGCCGAGGAAGTCCGCAAAGGACTGGCTGAGGGGCCGCGGATGGCCATGGTGGATGACTCCAAGGGCATCACCAATCTGCACGTCCCCTCCGATGTCATCGTCGATGCCTCGATGCCGGCGATGATCCGCAACGGCGGGCACATGTGGGGCCCCCAGGGCGAGCAGGACGATACTCTCGCCGTCATACCTGACTCCTCCTACGCAGGGGTCTACCAGGCCGTCATCGAGGACTGCCGGAAGCACGGGGCCTACGACCCGACGACGATGGGCACAGTGCCCAATGTGGGCCTGATGGCGAAGAAGGCGGAGGAGTACGGCTCCCACGATAAGACCTTCGAGATCTCCCAGGCCGGGACGGTCCAGGTCGTGAACTCCGCCGGAGACGTGCTCATCGAGCACGAGGTCTCCCCCGGTGACATCTGGCGTGCATGCCAGACCAAGGACGCTCCGATCCGTGACTGGGTGAAGCTGGCCGTCGATCGGGCCCGTGAGTCCGATGCCCCGGCGGTGTTCTGGCTCAGCGAGGAGCGCGCCCACGACGTCAACCTCATCTCCAAGGTCACCACGTACCTCGAGGACCTCGACACGGAGGGCCTGGAGATCAAGATCCTGGACCCGGTGGAGGCGACTCGCTACACGATCGATCGGCTGCGTCGCGGTGAGGACACTATTTCGGTGACCGGCAACGTGCTGCGCGATTACCTGACCGATCTGTTCCCGATCCTCGAGCTGGGCACCTCGGCGAAGATGCTCTCGATCGTGCCGCTGATGGCTGGCGGAGGTCTCTTCGAGACCGGCGCAGGCGGGTCCGCGCCGAAGCACGTCCAGCAGCTCACCGAGGAGAACTACCTGCGCTGGGACTCCCTGGGCGAGTTCTTCGCCCTGGTGCCCTCCCTGGAGAAGTACGCCGAGCAGGCATCGGCCCCCAAGGCGAAGGTCCTGGCCTCGGCCCTGGATCGTGCCACGGCGACCTTCCTCATGGAGAATCGCTCCCCGGGCCGGAAGCTCGGCTCGATCGACAACCGCGGATCGCATTTCTACCTGGCCCAGTACTGGGCTCAGGAGCTCGTTGCGCAGACCGAGGACTCTGAGCTGGCGGAAGTGTTCGGCCCGGTGGCGGATGCGCTGACCAAGGGCGAGGACACGATCGTCGCCGAGCTGGTCGCGGTGCAGGGCAGCCCGGTGGACCTGGGTGGCTACTACCGTCCGGACGAGGCCAAGGCCGCTGCGGCGATGCGTCCATCCCCCACGCTGAACGCCGTCATCGACGATCTGGCCAGCTGAGGGTTGCGGCAGTGCACCGTATTCATCTGCTGCCCGGTGGCCCGGACCGGCTGATCCAGGGTCTGCGCGCTGAGGGTGCGCAGCTGGTCGGCGCGCAGGAGCAGCCGGACGGCATCGTGCTGACCAAGATGTTCGGCGGGCTGGATCTGGATCAGGTGCTGCGGGAGAACCCGCAGGCCACATGGGTCCAGCTCCCGTCCGCCGGTATCGAGAAGTACGGGAAGGTGCTCGCCGCGCATCCTGAGCGGCTGTGGACCTCCGCGAAGGGCGCCTATGCCGCGCCTGTGGGTGAACACGGCCTGCTGCTGACCCTGGCGGCTCTGCGCGGGCTCAAGACTCGTGCCCGCGCAGAGTCCTGGGGCCCAGAGGGCGGGGTATCGCTGAACGGGCTGCGGTGTGTCGTGCTCGGAGCCGGTGGTGTGGCCGCCGAGATCGTGCGGCTCTACAAGGCCTTCGACACCCACGTCACTGTGGTGCGCCGCCGGGATGAGCCGATGGGGTCAGCCGACCGCACGGTCACCTTCGACCAGCTCGACGACGTGCTCGACGGCGCAGATGTGCTGGCACTGGCCGCGGCAGTCACCCCGCAGACCGAGCAGATGATCGGTGCTGAGCAGTTCGGCGCACTGGCCGAGGGCGCCGTCGTGGTGAACGTGGGGCGGGGGCGCCTGATCGAGCAGGACGCGCTGGTCGAGGCTCTCTCCAGTGGAGGGCTCGGCGGCGCGGGACTCGATGTGACCGACCCGGAGCCTTTGCCCGACGGCCACCCGCTGTGGGGTCTGAAGAACTGCCTGATCACGCCACATACGGCCGATACAGCTGAGATTGTGGCGCCGCTTCTGTGTGAAAGGGTGCTCACGAACTTCCGGCTGATTCGCGAGGGTCGCGAGCCTGTCGGCCGAGTGGACCCGCAGCAGGGATACTGAGGAAGACCAGGCCCGGGGCAAGCCTGTGGCAGGGGCAGGAAGCCGGTGCCGGCAGACCAATCGAAGAAGGAGTTCCGCAAGATGGCTGTTATCCGTACCGTTTCCGGTAAGACGCCGTCGGTGGGTGAGGATACTTTCCTCGCAGAAACCGCCGCGATCACCGGAGAAGTGACGCTGCACGACGGCGTCTCCGTCTTCTACGGCGTCAGCGTGCGCGGCGATTCGGCGCCGATCACCGTGGGTCGAGGGACGAACCTCCAAGACAACGTCGTGCTCCACGCTGATGTGGGGTCCCCTTGCACGCTGGGCGAGAACGTCTCGGTGGGTCACACGGCGGTGGTCCACGGCTGCTCGGTCGGGGACGGATCGCTGATCGGGATGAGCGCCACGGTGATGAACGGAGCGGTCATCGGGGAGCAGTGCCTCGTTGCCGCAGGTGCTCTCGTGCTGGAAGGCACGGAGGTTCCGCCGCGCCACCTGGTGGCGGGGGTGCCGGCGAAAGTGCGTCGCGAGCTGCACGAGGACGAAGTCGCCGCGCTGGAGAAGAACGCGCAGACCTATCATCGGCTGCGCGATGCCCACCGTGAGGCGGAGAGCGGCGAGTAGATGAGATGGCTGTGGTGAACGACGAATTGCCCAGGCCCGTCAGCTCCCGGACGCTTCGGTTCGGGGGTGAGCTGCGGGCGCGGGTGGCCTGGCTCGGTGTCGCTGCTCTGCTGGGTGCGCTGGCAGGCTGTGGGTCACCGTCGGCAGATCGTTCTGAAGCCACGGCCGAGCCGGCTCCACCGACTTTCGGCGAACTGCAGGACCAGATCTGGGAATCGAGCCTCTCGGCGGATTCTGTGACGGTGGACGCTGAGGTCAGCGCTGCCGATATCGGGGCCGAGAACTTCATCGACGACGAAGACCCGCAGCAGA
>DXGD01000291.1 GCA_019114115.1 Candidatus Nesterenkonia stercoripullorum | reverse complement strand
AAACCCCAGGAGGCCGATCGGATGCTGCCGCTGAACGCGTCAGAAGACGCGAACATGGTGATGTAGAGGCCGTTGCCAAAGGTCATCAGGATGCCGACACCGAAATACACCAGCGGCAATACCATCCAGGCCCAGGCTGCATGGGCTTTGAAACGCGTGCGCAGGCTCCAGCGCAGTGAGATGACCATCAGGGCCACGAGCATCACCACGAGCGCGGGTATCCACACCCAGACAGGTAGTTCGAAAAGAGTGAACGATTCCGCGCCGGACGCCGGGCCCGTACACTGGTCGCCGCTGAGCACCACGGGTATGAAGTGCATCGCGGAGACCCCGAAAATGCCAACTGTCGGCAAAGCGACGAATGCAGCCAGAACGGCGCTGAATTCGCCGTCGACAATTGATGAGATCAACACCGCGAGGATGACCACGATGGCCAGACCCACCACATGCTCGAGCGCCGTGGACATGCCGCTGAGAAGCCGTCGGAGAGACTGGCTCCTTTGCGGAAGCAGCAGCAGATAGGTGATGCATCCGATCAGCAGTCCGGAGACCATGAAGCCCGTGAACGACGCAGAGTGCGCCCAGAGAGTGCCACCGACCTGGCTGATATCAACATCAGAAATGCGGAACCGAATGGCAGACACAAGAATCGTGGTGACCGTAGCGAACGTTAGCCCTGCGGCCCCGGCCAGGATAAGCCTGGCAGCAGCGCGTGAAGTTCGCATGTTGCCGCCGAGGAATCTCTGCGTGGCGGCGACGGCACCGATTCCGCCTGCCAGAACAATCCAGGGCACGAAGAAAAGGGATCCTTCGAAGCCGAAATCCGCGACATCGGCCACATTGACATCGATGCCGAGCGTCAGCGGAGACAGGAACCCCATCCCTAGAAGCTGGAACGTCAGAACGATCCAGGACGGATTTGTTCCCGGTCCTCCAGTGAGGGCTGAAGGAACGCCCACCGTTTCAAGGGAGCTGGTAGCGGTCATTAGCAGTCCGGCCGACATGCCGGCCATGAGGAGCGCGCCCGCGAGAAACACTAGGGGAATGAGAAACGTCCGTGCCCAGGCATGGGGCGGTATGTGGTTGAGAATCTGTGGTCGTGGCGGCGGAGCTGAAGAGCCGGTCCGATCCTGTCCATGGGTCCAGGCGCCGGATTGTCCGTATGATCCCCACTCCTCATCGTCCGGCGTATCGTGGGGAGATCCGGGTGGTTGTTGGGCCATATGGCCTTTCTCCTCTGTCTCAGGAACAAATAACTACCGACGACGCACAGCGGGATACGTATCACCAGACTGAGATACATCAGGAAACTATTTCGATTAGAGTAGTGCTGCGAAGCTAGCAGCTTACTTCCCATATTCGCAGTGATCCAGAGTTCTTATAGAGATGTTACGTCGCCGGATTGTTATCTCAGCTCGAGTATTAGACCATTCACCAGTAGGGGATGCATGCCATAAGACCAGGCGCTGAAGTAAGGCGCACGAGATTCTCTCTCTGTTCGGCAACTGATATATTAGTGTAGTCTGCAACGAGTGCGATGCAGCGCTGCTGGAGCTGCGGTGCCGTGCGGTCGGGTTGGAAGCGACAGGCGGCCGTGTGCTCAGCACCGTCGGGGTCACACAGTACGGGGGAATAGTTACATGTCACAGCACACACCTTCTGAAGCGCAGCTCGGTACGACGGAGCGGACCAGCGTCCTGCGCATCGTGACGTATGCAGGTGCGATCTTGGCCTTCCTCATCGGCTCGGGATTCGCCACGGGGCAGGAGATCCTGCAGTATTTCGCTTCCTATGGATACTGGGGGATATTCGGGACCGGTTTAGTCGTCATGGTCCTGATCAGCTATGTGTGCGTCGAATTCTTCACAGTGGGGAACACCAAGAAGTTCGGGAAGCCGACGCAGATCTTCCACTACTACTGCGGCAAGCACCTCGGGACGTTCTTCGACTACTTTGCCATCCTCTTCGTGTTCCTGAGCTTTACCGTGATGGTCTCCGGCGCCGGTGCGGTCGCCGAAGAGCACTACGGATTGTCGAGGTTCGTGGGAGGTGTCGGTCTGGCCATGCTCGTTGGTGCGACCGTCTGGTTCGGGTTGAAGAGCCTGGTAGATGTCATCGGCAAGATCGGCCCGTTGATCGTGGTGATAGCTGTGACGCTGGGCGTCGTGGGGATCGTGCAGAACCCTGCCGGCATCGCTGAAGGGAACAGCCTGTTGCCTGGGCTGGAGATCACCCGTGCCTCCACCAACTGGTTCCTGGCGGCGCTGTCCTACGTCGGGTTCTGCATGCTGTGGCTGGCAGCATTCCTCACGGCCCTGGGGAAGACGGCGAACAACCGCCGTGAGGCGGCCTCAGGGGGCGTGCTCGGGGGAGCGGTCTTCTCGCTCGCCTGCATGATCGTCGGACTGGGACTGCTGGCACATATTACCCGGGTCCACGACACGCAGATCCCGATGCTCGTTCTGGCCACGGATATCAGCCCTGTCGTCGCATCGGGTATTTCCCTGATGATCTTGGCCGGAATCTACACCACAGCGATTCCGCTGCTGTGGACTGTTTCCACTCGATTCTTTCCGGACAGGACTCCCGGCTTCAAGTACCTCACCATTGCCCTGGCGGCAGTGGGCACGCTGGTCGGCCTGGTGCTGCCGTTCTCGGAGATGGTCAATATCGTGTATGTGATCAACGGCTATGTCGGCGTCGTACTGCTTGTGCTGATGCTGATCCGCACAGGCACGCGGATCGTCCGACGTCAGCCTCTGGCCAGCGAGAAGCCTGCGTGAGTGTGAGCTAACGTGTGACAAGGGTCGTTCGCAGGAGTACGCATCGTGCATGAGTCGATACCACCGAAGAGGGCCTGGCAATGAGCGCATCAGACACACAAACCATCCCCGCTGGAGATCAGCAAGGTCCGCCGAAGGGCCTCGGGGCGTCCATTGCGGCGTTCTTCAAGAACTACGCACAGTTCAAGGGATATTCCGCACGTCCTGAGTTCTGGTGGCCCTACCTGCTCCTCGTGCTGCTCCATGCTGCCGTGGGCGCAGCCACCTCGATAATTCTGGGGACGGCGTTCGCAGACGATATCAGCACGGAGCCCTCAGACCCGGCCATGCAGAACGCTGAGATGTCGTACGCCCTCTGGTTCGAAGGTCCCGCCGCTATCGTGCTGGGTCTTAGTGGTCTCGTCCACCTGGCCATTTTCGCAGCGACGATCATACCGCTGCTGGCCGTCATCTGGAGGCGTTTCCATGACATGGGCTTGCCCGGCCCGATGTTCTTCCTGTGGTTCATCCCTGTGGTGGGATGGATCATCGTGCTGATCATGCTTGCGCGCCCATCCCGACCGGATCGACGTCGCCAGGAATGGGACGCGCCAGGGCGCTCCTCGTCA
>DXGD01000290.1 GCA_019114115.1 Candidatus Nesterenkonia stercoripullorum | reverse complement strand
GTACTGTCTCAGAGCATCGATCGCTTCGGGGTGAGCACCTCGCTCATCGCGTGCTTCCTGCGGGATCGGGATCCCCAGGAGGCCCTGACTGTGCTGCACGAGCTGCTGGAGATGCACGCACCTATCATCGGCGTCGGCTTGGATTCGGCCGAGCAGGGATATCCACCTCGGCCTTTCCAGGAAGTGTTCGACGTCGCGGCGCGGCATGGTCTGCGCCGGGTGGCCCACGCAGGGGAGGAAGGTCCGCCGGAATATATCTGGGAGTCGCTGAACGTCCTGGGCGTTGAGCGTGTCGACCACGGGGTGCGCAGTCTGGAAGACCCAGCCCTGGTGCGGCACCTCGTCGACCAGCAGGTTCCTCTGACCGTCTGTCCGTTGTCCAACGTTCGGCTCAAGGGTGTGCCTTCACTGGGAGAGCATTCGCTGCCACGGCTGATGGAAGAGGGCTTGCTGGTCAGCATCAACTCTGACGATCCGGCCTACTTCGGCGGGTACGTGGATGACAACTATCGGGCGATCTCCCGGGAGTTCGGCCTCGTCGCGGAGGACCTGGCTCGACTGGCGAAGAACTCAATCACTTCCAGCTTCACCACCGAGCAGCGACGGTCCGAGCTCTGCGCGGACGTGGACGCCTGGCTTGCCTATGAATAGGCGTTCTTATCGCAGGTGTGGCGCATTGTTACCACTCCTCCGGCGCAGCTGGAGCCACGGGAAACTATCCGTTGTGAAGTGTCCGATTTGATCGTTCCCTGGTCGCCACGGCTATAGAAAGTACGAAGTTTACTCCAATGAGTAATGTCACGAGACCAATGGTTCGTAACGCACCAGGTAGCATTGTCAGCTCCACGATCGGCCACAGGATGGCTAGCGCGACGACGAGGACCCCTACTCCACTCCAGAGAGAGAGGACGACCCGTTTGGCGGACAATCGTGTGGAGAGCGCAGCGAATGCGAGATACCCGACAATGAGGCCACTAATCACGAATACCGTTGATTCAGTGGCGATGTAATAGGTCGTATCCCGCCACGTGGTGGCCACGGGGTTCTCAATCATCCCCTCGCCGAATGGCGAATACAGCCCAGTGATCAAAAGTAGTGCTGGCCCGATGATCACTAAGTACAACGGCTTCCACCAGGATATTTGCTCTCGCCAGGTAGACACCGACTGACCCGCCTCTCGTACGTCTTGCACGTGACCATGCAGTCTACAAGATAGTCTGAATAGAAATGCGCTTTAAAGAACCCACTTGGCAGATGAACTATAGGCATGATGTAAGTAGCTCGAAGAGGACAAGCATGGTGCTGCGGCGCCGATTCAGATCGGGACCGGGCTTTCGCCGTTGCCACCACGACACAGACTGAACTCGCGGACGCGGGCTGGCCAGGAGAGAGCAGTCGTGCCTCTGGTTCGCGCGGCTGGCGACGCGCTCGATAGCGCTCATCGCCAAGGGCCAGAGCGCTTCGCTTGTTCGTCATCCGGGCTCTCCGATTACCGGGCGACCCTCCTCTGTCCGCTTTACCTGCCAGCCTAGTGGAGGGTATAGCGAACAGAAGAGGGTTTTCCGGGTTGCCCGGCCGGCACCGAGGCCGGAGGCTCAGCCGTTCTTCGCCACGTGCATCAGGCGCTTGTTGACGAACTCATCGATCCCGAGCGGCCCGAGTTCCCGGCCGTAGCCGGATCGCTTCACCCCGCCGAAGGGCATATCCGCGGTCTCCGGTGCCTGCGCGTTGGCGCCGACCATGCCCGCCTCGAGCTTCTCGGCGAACGTCTCGGCCCGGCCCTGCTCAGTGGCGTACACGGCCGCACCGAGGCCGTACACCGTGTCGTTAGCCAACTGAAGAGCTTCTTCATCGGAGGAGACGCGGTAGACCACTGCGGCCGGGCCGAAGAGCTCCTCCCGGTACGCCCGCGATGCCGGCGTCACTCCGGTGATGACCGCTGGTGCCACGTAGAACCCTGGGCGGTCCTGACGGGTGCCACCGGTGTGCAGTGTCGCGCCGGATGAGACAGCCTCCTCGATCTGCGCCACGATGTTCTGCGCCGCAGTCTCCGACGACATCGGCCCGTAGGTGCTCTCAGCGCCTTCGGCCGGATCACCCGCCTGGAGTTCGTCCACCTGCTTGACGAGCTCGTCGACGAACTCGTCGAAGATGTCGTCCATCACGATCATGCGCTTATTGGAGTTGCAGGCCTGCCCGGTGTTCTCCAGCCGGATCTCCAGCGCCTCCCGCGCCTGAGCTCGCACGTCCTTGCTGGAGAGCACCACGTAGGGGTCTGAGCCGCCGAGCTCGAGTACGGCCTTCTTCAGGTGCTGGCCCGCTTGAGCGGCGATGCTGCTGCCTGCACGCTCCGAACCGGTGAGGGAGACGCCCTGCACGATCGGGCTGGCGATGATCGTGGAGACCTGATCGTAGGTCGCGAAGATGTTCTGATAGACCCCGGCCGGCACTCCGGCCTCCTCCATGATCGCCTGGATGGCCAACGCCGACCCGGGGCAGATCTCCGCATGCTTGAGCAGGATCGTATTGCCGGTCACCAGGTTCGGGGCGACGAATCGCGCCACCTGGTAGTAGGGGTAGTTCCACGGCATGATGCCCAGCAGCGCGCCCACCGGCCGCCGCTGGATCATCGAGACGGAGCTCTCGTCTTCTGAGAGGACCTGGTCGCCCAGCTGTGTCGGTCCGTGGGAGGCATAGTACCCGAAGATCTCGCTGCAGAATTCCGCCTCTTCGCGCATCTCGCCGATCGGCTTGCCCATCTCGCCGGTCGCGACAGAAGCCAGTTCGCCTGCCTTCTCAGCAAAGAGATCGGCAACGCGCTGCACGATCGCCGCGCGCTCTTCAATGGGGCGGGAGCCCCATTCGGCAAACGCCTCGTGCGAGGCCTTCAAGGCGGCGTCGATCTCCGCGTCGGTGGTGAAGGGGTATTCCTCGGCCTGCTCGCCGGTGGCCGGGTTCACGGTCCGGAATGCGGGGTTGCTCATCGTCGTTCTCCTGTCTGGGGTGGTCGTTCCCGAAGTAGTCGCTGCTCGGCCTAGTGGGCTGCTCGGCCTAGTGGGCGCTCTGGTGCCGTTGCCTTGGTCCTGAGACCACGCCCTCCGCCTCGGTGAGCACATCTCGCAGGATCTGCTCGATCTCGTCGAATACGGGCTGGCCGACCGTCAGCGGCGGCGCCAGCTGGATCACCGGCTCGCCGCGATCGTCGGCCCGGCAGTACAGGCCCTTTTCCCACAGTCTGGGGGAGAGGAAATCGCGGAGCAAACGGTTCGCCTCCTCGCCCTCGAAGGATTCCTTCGTGTCTTTGTTCTTGACCAGCTCGATGCCGAAGAAGTAGCCCGCGCCGCGGACGTCGCCGACCAGCGGAAGGTCGAGCAGCTTCTCCAGTGTGGCGCGGAAGGCTCCGGAGAGGTCCTGGACCTGCCGGTTGAGTCCCTCGTCTTCCATGATGTCGAGGTTCGCCATGGCCACTGCCGCTGAGACGGGGTGCCCGCCGAAGGTGTAGCCGTGGGAGAAGGAGGAGTCTCTGGCGAAGGGCTCGAAGAGCCGGTCATCGGCGATCATCGCCCCGAT
>DXGD01000289.1 GCA_019114115.1 Candidatus Nesterenkonia stercoripullorum | reverse complement strand
GCAGCGGCAGTGGTCTCCGAGGACAGCGTGGCTCCGAAGAATACCCCGTGGTCCCAGGAGCGCGCTTCGGTCACGAGCGGAACCGTGGTCTTCCGACGACCACCGAAGAGGATCGCATCCAGGGCGACGCCGTTCGGCTCCGAGTACTCAGGGGCCAGCATGTCGGTCTGGTCGATCGGCGTGCAGAACCGAGCATTCGGATGCGCGGCCGGCGCATCGGACTCGGGGGTCCAGTCCTGGCCCCTCCAGTCGATGAGGTGCGATGGTGGTTCCGGCGTCATACCTTCCCACCACACGCCGCCGTCGTCGGTGAGAGCGCAGTTGGTGAAGATCGAGTTGCCTTTGCTGATGGCGCGCATGGCGTTGGCGTTGGTCTGCCAGCCGGTGCCGGGTGCGACGCCGAAGAAGCCCGCCTCGGGATTCACCACGCGCAGCTCCCCCGCTGACCCCGGACGGATCCAGGTGATGTCATCACCGAGGGTCTCAGCGGTCCAGCCTTCCAGCGTCGGATCGATCAATGCGAGGTTGGTCTTGCCGCACGCGGAGGGGAAGGCCCCTGCGATGACGTAGCTCCTGTTCGCCGGGCTGGTGAGCTTGAGGATCAGCATATGCTCAGCAAGCCAGCCCTCGTCCCGGGCGATGACTGACGCGATGCGCAGGGCGTAGCACTTCTTGCCCAGGAGCGCGTTGCCGCCGTAGCCGGATCCGTAGGACCAGATCTCGCGGGTCTCGGGGAAATGGACGATGTACTTCTCGCTGTTGCAGGGCCACGGGACATCCCGCTCCCCCGGGCTGAGCGGGGCGCCCACGGAATGGACGGCCGGGACGAAGAACGCATCGAGCTCCTCGATCTTCCGCAGCACCTCCGTGCCGATCGTCGCCATAATCCTCATGGAGGTCACGACATAGGCTGAGTCAGTGATCTCCACGCCGAATTTGGGATCGTCTGCGTCCACGTGCCCCATGACGAAGGGGATGACGTACATCGTGCGGCCGCGCATGGCACCGTCGAATACACCGTTCAGCGTGCGTCGCATATCGGCGGGATCCACCCAGTTATTGGTGAAGCCTGAATCCTGCTCCCGCTCAGAGCAGATGAACGTCCGGGATTCGACGCGTGCAACATCTGCAGGGTCCGAGAAGGCAGCGTAGGAATTCGGGAAGTCCGGGCTGGTGAGCCGGACCAAAGTGCCGGCCTCGACAAGCTCTTCAGTCAGCTGCTGGTTCTCGGCTTCGGAGCCATCCACCCAGTGCACACGGTCTGGCTGAGTGAGATCTGCGATGGACTGGACGAACTCGATGAGTTCTGAGTGTGACGTCGGAGCATCTGTGGCGATGTCCGCACCGGGCGCCTTTGCAACGGTGTCGACCATGGGTTCCCTCCATTGGGTATGTAGCGGTCCGAAGCCACGACGCGTACACAGAAGACCGGCACGATGTCTTCGCACCACCAGGCCATACCTCGTTGTATGACGCCGGCTGAGCCTTCGCTCGCATGGCGAGCTGTGAGCAGTCCCGTGGAATCAGATAGAACCTACTGTAACGCGAGCCGACCCGGGCTCAACATATGACGTTCGTCATAAGCGATATCCGTGCGGGAAACCGCAGGCCACGGGGGCGCAGCTTCCTCCCCCCGGCGAGTCGCACCCAGGGTCACCATTCTGGCCCTGCTGCGGATTGGAACTGCGACTTCAGGACGTGTATAGTCTTCTAGGTCGAACGCGGACGCGGACGGCAGATACAGGTGAATATGCGCCTATAGCTCAGCTGGATAGAGCGTCGGTCTACGGAACCGAAGGTCTGGGGTTCGAATCCCTATGGGCGCACTCCTGATGAAAAGCCCCGACCCCTGTCACGACAGGGGTCGGGGCTTTTTGCGTGCCTGGCGACATTTCCTCGCGCCTGTAGACCGCCCCCGTTGCCCGCCTCCTCACCCAGGCCACCGGCGCCGCCCCAGCAACCACCTTCCCAGACTGCTACGGCTCGACGTCCAAGCGCACCCAAGGGTAAGAGACCAGGACGACGGCGTCGTCGAGAGTGGGCGTGTTCACGTGATACACACCTATAGCAGTCCAGGAGTTGCCACTGAAACGCAGAATTACACAGAATGTCACAGATAAATGATGGACAAACCCACAGGCATGTGTGTAGAATCACGTTCACAAGGTCTCGGCAGATGGAACCGACAGATGGAGCTGAACGATGGGACTCCTAGCCCCTGAGCGGCATGGCCGCATCCTTGAGAAGCTTCGCAGCAGCGGCGCGATCACGGTGCAGGGCATTGCCAGCGAGCTTTCCGTCACCAGAGAGACAGTGCGCCGCGACTTGGATCAGCTGGAAATGATCGGCTCGCTGCAGCGCGTTCACGGCGGGGCGGTACCAGTTCCGAGCTCCACTCGCACCGAAACCTCCTGGCGTCTGCGCCACACCGAGAACGCTGAAGCCAAGCACGCCATCGCCCGGGCCGCGGCTGACCTGCTGCCTGCCACGAAGTCAGCCTCGATCATCATGGATGCCGGCACCACGACCGAAGCGCTGGCGGACCTCCTCGCTGAGACAGGTTCCACCCCCACCGGGCTGAACGGTTCAGCACCGGGGGCTCCCCAATCGCTGGCGCTGATCACCAACGCCATGCCGATCGCCCAGAAGCTGGCAGACACCAGCTCAGTGGACGTCGAGATCCTGGGCGGAACTGTCCGCAAGCTCACCGGGGCCGTCGTCGGCGATTCGGCGATCGAGACGCTGCGTCACCGGCACGCCGACATCGCGTTCATCGGAGCCAACGGCCTCGACGCCGTCTTCGGCGCCTCAACTCCCGATCCTGATGAAGCCGCTCTGAAGTCGGCTCTCATCGCCGCAGCTGAGCACGTGGTGCTGCTGATCGACGGCAGCAAATTCGACCGGCGATCGCTGGTGAAATTCGCCGAGCTGCACCAGTTCGACACCGTGATCACCAACGCGGAACCCCCTGCGCAAGTCACCGTTGCTCTCGCCAAAGCTGGCGTCACCCTGATCGAGGCAGGTATGGCATGATCCTGACATTCACCCCGAACCCCAGCCTGGACAAGACCGTTGAGCTGGACGCTCCCCTGAGTCCAGGTGCCGTGCAACGTGCACCGCGGAACTCCGCTGATCCTGGGGGCAAAGGAGTCAATGTCTCCCGAGCCCTCTCCGCAGCGGGGGTCCAGACCCGCGCGATACTGCCCGGTGATCCCGGAGACCCGGTTCTGACGGGGCTCGATGCGCTCGACGTCGCCTCTTTGAGTCTTCCCATCGGCACCGCGCTGCGCACGAACATCACGATCGCCGACCCCGACGGAACCACCACCAAGATCAACGAGGCGGGGCCGCAGTTCTCCGCCGAGGACCAGCAGCGCCTGGTGGACCTTGTGCTGGAGGCGGCGCCCGGTGCCAGCTGGGTCGTATTGGCCGGCTCCCTTCCTCCAGGGCTGCCCACCGACTTCTACGCCCAGCTGATCCTCCGCCTGAGGACGGAATGCGGCGATCAAGCGCCCCGGCTCGCCGTCGACACCTCAGGCCCCCCGCTGGCCGCCGGTGCCGCGGCGTCACCGGATCTGATCAAGCCCAACGCTGAAGAGCTGCTTGAGCTCGTGGAGCTGCTCAGCGGGCGGACCCCCGAGATCACAGCGGAGGAGCTCGAGACCGACGCCGCGGCCGCGGCCGCCCTGGCCCGGGAAGCTCAGGCCTTCGGCGTCCGAGCAGCCCTGGTCACCCTCGGCGCGCACGGCGCCGTGTACGTACCGTCCTCCAGCGAGGGCGCAGAGCCCATCCGCGCGTGGGGGCCCCCGATCGTCGCCCGCTCCACTGTGGGAGCCGGAGATGCCTCGCTGGCAGGCTTCCTGCTCGCGGACCAGGCAGGCGACTCCCCCGAACACGCCTTGCGCTACGCGATGGGAATGGGCCGCGCCGCAGCCGAGCTTCCAGGGTCGGCGATGCCGACGCCGGACCTCATCGCCACCGACATCATCGAAACACACCTCGTGAATGTGGAGACAACACCATGAGCAGCATCATCACCCCGGAGCTGGTGAGCCTTGACACGCTGACCGCCACCGGCAAGAAAGACGTCATCGACGCGCTCGCGGCCATGATCGGAGCTGCCGGACGCACTGACGCGCCGGAGCAGCTCGCCGCCGATTCCTGGGAACGCGAGCAGAAGTCCTCCACCGGCATGCCCGGTGGTTTCGCCATCCCGCACTGCCGGACCACTGCCGTCTCCGAGGCCACGCTGGCGTTCGCCAGAATGGCCGAACCCGTCGATTTCGGCGCCGCCGACGGCCCCGCTGACCTCGCGTTCTTCATCGCCGCCCCTGACGGCGCCGACCAGGCCCACCTGAAGATCCTCTCCGCCCTGGCCCGCTCGCTGGTGAAGAAGGACTTCGTCGCGTCACTGCGCAGCGCCGCGACGGCGGACGACGTCGTCGCATTGGTCGAGCAGGCGGTGGCTCCGGCGGCGCCGGCCGCCGCAGCGCCTGCCGCACCTGCCGCACCCGCCTCAGCCGCAGCTGGAGCAGCCGCCACAGGAGCAGCCGCTGGGACTGCCGAGCAGGCACAGCAGACCTCAGCGGACCCGGCAGCACCGACCGCCACGACGACGGCACCCCGCCGGCTCGTAGCGGTCACCGCCTGCCCCACCGGCATCGCGCACACCTACATGGCCGCCGACTCGCTGAAGCAGGCTGCTGAGGAACGGGGCATCGAGCTCGACGTCGAAACGCAGGGCTCGTCGGGATCGACGGCTATCCCCGCGGAGACGATCGCAGCCGCCGACGCCGTCATCTTCGCAACCGACGTCGACGTCCGGGACAAGGGTCGCTTCGCCGGGAAGCCGGTCATCGCCTCCCGGGTCAAGCGCGGCATCGACGAGCCGGGCACGATGATCGAGGAGGCGCTCGCCGCCGCGAAGAACCCCTCAGCCACCGTCGTCAGCGCGGGCGACGACGCCGACTCGGACTCCTCCTCCGCCGAGCACGAGAGCTTCGGGCGCAAGACGCAGCGGGTCCTCATGACGGGCGTGAGCTACATGATCCCGTTCGTCGCAGCCGGCGGGCTGCTCATCGCGCTGGGCTTCCTGCTCGGCGGATACGACATCGGCGATGTCTCAGACGACATCATCGCCAACAACACCATCTTCAATCTGCCCAGTATGAGCGACCTCCCCGACGGCAGCGCCGCCATGGGGCCGCTCGGCGCGTATCTGGGCGCCATATTCTCCACTATCGGCGACCTGGCGATGGGCTTCCTGGTCCCGGCGCTTGCTGGCTATATCGCCTTCGGCATGGCTGACCGTCCCGGCATCGCCCCCGGCTTCACGGCCGGCGCTGTGGCCGTCTCCATGGACGCGGGCTTCCTCGGCGGCATCGTCGGCGG
>DXGD01000288.1 GCA_019114115.1 Candidatus Nesterenkonia stercoripullorum | reverse complement strand
ATCGATGGAGCGTGGCCGGCGGCGTCGACATCGCCGGCCTCGGGCTCGGGCTGGACCTGAGCATGTTCTACGACCGGTTCCAGACCGTCGACGTCGAGACCGACGGCACGGCCGGAATCGTCGACGGCGTCCTCGCCCTGTGCGGGACGCGAAAGGAGAGGCCATGACTGGTGAGGCCGTTGCCCAGCTGCCGTTCGTGCAGCGTGTGACCGAGCGCGCCGCGAGCGCACGACGCCGTATCGTGCTGCCCGAAGGCGAAGACCCCCGGGTGCTGCGCGCGGCGCAGATCCTCGGTGAGCTCGACGCCTGCGACGTCGTGCTGCTCGGTGACCCGGTGGCCATCCGAGCCCGGGCAGGAAGTGCCGACCTTGACCTGGGGAAGGCGGAGATCGTCGACGCCGCCGATGACCAGCGCTGCGAGCGATACGCCGCCGAGTACGCCCAGTTGCGCGCGCATAAGGGTGTCACTCGCTCCGCTGCCCGGCAGGCGATGACGCAGCGCGCCTATCTGGCGACGATGATGGTCCACTCCGGTGAGGTGGACGGCATGGTCTCCGGGGCGGCCCATACGACGGCGGAGACGATCCGTCCGGCCTTCGAGATCATCCGGACGGCGCCTGATGCCGGTGGTGTCTCCTCCGTGTTCTTCATGGTCTTCCCGGATCAGGTCCGGGTCTTCGGGGACTGTGCGGTGACCCCGGACCCCTCCGCGGCTCAGCTGGCCGATATCGCCAGGGCCTCGGCACGCACCGCCGAGCACTTCGACGTCGACCCCAAGGTCGCCATGCTCTCCTACTCCAGCGGCAGCTCCGGCTCCGGCCCGAGCGTGGACGTGGTGCGCGAGGCGGTGAAGCTGCTGGCCCAGGACGATCCCCCACTGTGCGTGGAGGGCCCACTGCAATACGACGCGGCTGTGAACCAGGAGATCGCAGCGGCGAAGGCATCCGGATCACCGGTGGCGGGCAAGGCCACGGTGCTGATCTTCCCGAGCCTGGACGCCGGCAACATCGCGTACAAGGCCGTTCAGCAGTCAGCCGGGGTGCCGGCCATCGGTCCGATCCTGCAGGGACTGAACCGGCCGGTCAACGATCTTTCCCGGGGCTGCACCGTGCCGGACATCGTGAACACTGTGCTGGTCACTGCCGTCCAAGCCCAGTTCTAGGGCCGCGCAGAGGTGACACGGCTGTCTCCAGCATGCGCGCTGCAGCACCCACCAGTCTCGAGGGGCCTGTCCACACGGCGCGCAGTTCGCGGGTCAGCCTGCCGTCCCGGACGGGCACTCTGACCAGCTGTCCTTCGGCGAGCTCCTCGGTGACGGCCAGCCGGCTCAGGATGGCCGGCCCGGCGCCGGCCCGGACTGCCCGGATGATGGCGGCCGTGCTGTTCAGCTCGGTGATGGGCCGTACCGGATCGAACGGCGCCAGCACGCGGTCCACCAAGGCGCGCGTTCCCGACCCCGGTTCCCGGATCACCAGCGGAGTCTGAGCGAGCTCGGTCAGCGCCACCCCGCGGCTCAGCTGGGAACCGCCCTGCTCACTGCGCTGTGCCCGATCGCCGGGGCGTGCCCATTCGCCGCGCTCCGCCCACGGATGATCTGGCGCTACGACCAATTCCAGAGGGTCCTCGGTGATGACTGCCTGGTGCAGATGCGCCGGGACGCTCGGGGACTCGACGAACCCGATCTCGTAGTCCCCAGCGGTGACACCAGCGATGACGCGCTCCGAGTTCTGCATCTCCAAGACCACGCGGATCTGGGGGTGCGTGTGGTTGAGCTGGCTGATCCACAGCGGGGCCAGATGCTCGGCCACCGTATGCGAAGCGCCCATGGACAGCCGGCCCTTGCCGGTCCCGGACAACGCCAGAGTGCCCGAGGCCAATCGGTCCACCGATTCCACGACGTCGCGAGCCCACTCCGCGAGCAGCCTTCCCTCCTGAGTCAGCGTCGAGCCCTGAGGTGTGCGGTCCAGCAGCTTCAGGCCTGTGCGACGCTCCAGCATGGTGATGCTGCGGGAGGCATTGGGCTGGGCGACGTCGACCCGTCGGGCCGCGACGCCGAGCGAGCCCGCATCGGTGAGCGCGACGAGCAGGCGCAATGCGGGGATCTGCACCCAGTCCAACGTCGCCGAGCCGCGATCGTGCCGTCCGTCCATATCACCATCATATGCCCTCATAACGGATGTCGCCCTACCGCGTCGCCGCGCCCCGGCACGATGATGGAACTATGCTGCAATCCTCCACAGGTCAGGCCTCCCCGCGCGTGGCGAAGGCCAAGCGCATGGCTCCGGGCCTTCTCGTCTGCTTCGCCGTCGGTGCCGTGAGCACTGCGCTGGCGCTTCCCCTGCCCGGAATCAGCGGACTGCTGATCGCCATCGTCATCGGCATCCTGTGGCGGAATACTGCGCCCTACCCTGAGGTGCTCAAACCCGGCATCGCGGTGGCGGCGAAGCCGGTGCTGCGCATCGGGATCGTGCTGCTCGGGCTGCAGCTGGTCATCGGGGACATCCTCGGCCTCGGGCTGTGGGTCATCGTGGCGGTCTTCGCTGCCGTCGGACTGACGTTCTGGGCCACGATGGTCGTGGGGCGCTGGCTGAAGATGAGCCTGAACCAGCGACTCCTGATCGCCTCGGGCTTCTCCATCTGCGGGGCGGCGGCAGTGGCCGGCACGGATTCGGTCACTGACTCCGATGAGGAAGAGGTCGCGACCGCGATCGCGATGGTCGTGGTCTTCGGCACCATCATGATCCCGCTGATGCCCGCGCTGGCGGCGCTGCTGAACTTCACGCCGGAGCAGACCGGCTTGCTGATCGGCTTGAGCACGCATGAGGTCGCCCAGGTCGTCGCCGCCGGCGGGATCGTCGGGGGCGGGGCGCTCGCCGTCGCCGTGACCGTGAAGCTGGCCAGGGTCCTGCTGCTGGCGCCGATCCTCACCGGGATCGCGCTCTCCCGGCGTCGTCGCGAGGGAGAAGCCGCGGAGGGTGAGAAGAAGAAGCGCCCTCCGGTGGTTCCCTTCTTCGTCATCGGATTCCTGGTCCTGGTAGGAGTACGCAGCACCGGCGTCGTCCCGTCTGGCGTGCTGGAGGTGACCCAGGTCCTCCAGGGCCTCGCCCTGGCGACGGCGATGTTCGCCCTCGGGCTGAACGTCCATTTCAAATCCCTGATCAAAGTCGGTGGGCGTCCTGTGGTGCTCGCCGCTTCCTCGACCGCAGTGATCATCCTGGTCGGCTGCGCCGCAGTGGTGCTTCCGGAGCTCATGGGCTTCAGCTCGGTCTGAGGCATTGCAGCGCCACAGTGCACTCCGCCGCAGGGAAGACTGCCGCTCTGCGCACTGACGCTTCACGCACTGTCCCCGGGCTACAGTGCGATGACATGACCGATGATGACCGTGCGCTCACGCGGAAGGTCCAGCAGGTCCACCGGATCCGGAGCCAGACGGACCATGGCCAGGAACAGGCGCTGCCGCCATCGGGGCATCGTGCCCATGGGATCGAAGCGGACGACGGGCCGTGAGACGAAGTACAGGTCATGCGGGTCCGCGGGGATCCCATGGGTGCCGTCTCGCATGATCTGGTGGAGCGCGGCGACAGGGTCGATGCGCTCGCCGTAGCCGAAGCTCAGGTGCACCTGAGAGATCCCGCGCAGGCAGGCGCGACCGGGCGCCTTGCCACCGGGTGCTGTCCCGTCGCATGCCGCCCGCCCGCCGGTGGAGCGGACCCGACGTAGGGTCACCTCTGGGGCTTGCTGCGACGCCGGCACATCCTGGACGTCCCAGCTGAGCAGGATGACATGCTCATGCAGTGCGTGATTCTGCTCGACGACGGTGCGCAGCGCCATCGAGGTCAGGTCCGCGCGGCGAGTGAGGAAGACGGCCGTCCCGGGCACGCGGTAGAGCGTGAGCTCGGGGGAGCGGCTGAGGCTGCGCAGATAGTCGTGAACCGGAGTCTCCATGGTCTTCCGGGCACGGTCGACGCGGCTGCTCCCGCTCCACCACGTCGACATCAGAAGCCAGAGCAGTGCGGCGATGGTCAGGGCCAGCCAGCCGCCGGTCATCACCCGTGGAGCATTCGCGGCAAGGAAGCAGGCCACGACAAGCAGCGCCAGGGCGCCTCCTGCGATACCACCGGTGAGGTGCCGGTGACGCAGCCATTGCAGATAGACGTAGAGCCCGGCGGTCACCGAGATCGTGAGGGTCACCGCGATTCCGTAGGCGGAGGCGAGCCCGTCCGAGCTGCGGAAGAGCAGCACGACCAGGAGCACGGCTCCGGCAAGCAGCGTGTTCACCGCCGGGACGTAGATCTGCCCAGCATGCCTGGCGGAGGTGTGTACGGTGCGCAGCGCAGGCAGGAAGCCGAGGCCTGCCGCCTGGTGCACGACCGTGTAGCTGCCGGATATGACGGCTTGCGAGGCAATGATCGTGGCCGCTGCTGCCAGAACGACCGCCGGCCACAGCAGCGAGTCGGGGAACAGTGCGAAGAAGGGGTTCGACGCCGCCGTCGGGTCCCGGGTCACCGCAGCTGCCTCGCCCAGGTAGGTGATCGTCAGGGCGGGGAAGACGATCCAGGTCCACGCTCGGGTGATGGCTCGGCGCCCGAAATGTCCCATATCGGCATACAGGGCTTCGGCGCCTGTCACAGCCAGCACCACGGCGCCCAGGCTGAGGAACGCGGCCCCCGGGTCAGCGTGGAAGTAGAGAAAGACCCAATGCGGGGACAGCGCCTGGAGCGCGTCGGGTGCACGGAGGAGGGCGGCGGCCCCACATGCGGTGAGGGCAAGGAACCAGGCCAGCATGATGGGCCCGTAGAGCTTCGCGATGCCCCCGCTGCCGAACCGCTGGACGGCGAAGAGCCCCACCAGTATCCCCAGGACGAGGGGGAGCACTGCCTCGCTGAGGCCCGGGTGGGCCACGTCCAAGCCTTCGGCGGCGGAGAGCACGGAGATGG
>DXGD01000287.1 GCA_019114115.1 Candidatus Nesterenkonia stercoripullorum | reverse complement strand
AGCAATCGCGAGGAGGTGCTGCGATGCACGTCCAGACGACGAGCCAGCTCGCTGCCGCTCATCGATTCCCCGGCGAGCTGGACGATGATCTGCAGGGCCTTCTCTACGCTTGTCGACATGGCTTCAATCCTGGCCGATGGAGGGTAGCGGTTCAACGTCGGGCAGATCGCCGGTGATCTGCACCGCCCGCGCAGCCAGCTCCGTTCCGAGTGCAAGGCTGTGCTGCGGTTCCAGGCCTTGGAGGTGGCCGAAGAGGAAACCAGAGGCCAGGGCGTCCCCGGCTCCCACGACCTCCACGACCTCCACAGTGCGCGCAGGTTCAAAATGGGCGCCAGCGGGTGTGAAGACGCTTGCCCCGTGCGCGCCATGCTTGACGATCAGCAGCTGGGGCCCGTTGAGCACCTGACGTACGTCCTGCGCCGTCGACGTCCCCCACAGGTGTGCGGCTTCATCGTCTCCGCAGAAGACGATATCCGAGGAGTTCGCCAGGGCTTGCAGTGCAGGAGCGGCATCCGCAGTATGCAGCGCGGGCCGGAAGTTCACATCGAAGCTCTTCACGCTGCTCGCCCCGCAGCGCTTCCAGAGCTGTTGAATGGTCGCGTGATTGGTCTCGGATAGCCACGGGGTGATGCCGGTCGTGTGGACAACGCGCGGGGTCGTCCGCAGGAGGGCGTCTGCATCCTCAGAGGTGAGCTGCGACGCCGCAGACTCCTTGCGGTAGTACCGGACTGTCGTCCCGGACTCGCGGATTTCTTTGAGGTACAGGGCCGTCACGCGATCAGAGTCGTGCCTGACATGACACTGGACCCCCTGCTGACGAACGTGGTCCGCGATGTAATGGCCGAAGGCATCATCTCCGAGGGCGCTGTGCCAGCTCGCCTGCGCACCCAGCCGCGAGAGCGTGATCGCCACGTTCGATTCAGCACCGCCGAGGGTGCGTCGAAAGACCGAGGCGTCGACAGGGTCCACTGGTGGCTCCGGCACCATGAGCACCATCGTTTCTCCGATGGTCGCGACATCGACTCCCACACAACCTCCCAAAAATCCTTGACGCCGTTCTCAACCCAATGCTAGACATGTATGAGCAACATTCGCAACATGCGTTGCAAAATAGGCAACATGAAGAAGGTGGCGTGACCAATGTGGGATCTCCTCGTCCGGGGCGGGACGCTGTTCGACCCCCTGACCGGAACTGAGCGTCGCGGCGATATTGCGGTGCATCAGGGTCGTATCGCCGCGTGCGGTTCTGACCTCACAGGTGCCCAGGCTGCCCAAGAGGTCGACGCCACAGGGAGGCTGGTGACCCCCGGGCTCGTCGATATTCATGCGCATCTATGGTCCGGTGGAGGGTACTGGGGTGTTGACCTGGCCGGGATCGCCTGGCGGACAGGGGTGACATCCTGGGTCGACGCTGGTTCAGCAGGGGCCTTCGCGATGAGCGCTCTGCGCTCTGCCGTGGCAGCATCTCCGGTCTCCGTCTACGCGCTGCTCAACGTCTCAGCCGTGGGGATCCCAGGTGAGACCGGTGAGAACCGGGACCTCGAGAACCTGCGTGTGGATATCGGGCACGCCGAGGGCGCTGCTCATGGAGATTTCGTGCGCGGGGTCAAAGCCCGCATGGACAAACGGACTGTGGGGGACCACGGAGTCGAGCCGCTGCGCCGAGCTCGTGAACTGGCTGATCGGCTGAGTCGTCCGCTCATGGTGCATATCGGCTACGGTCCACCGACCGTCGCTGACGTCGAGCCGTTCCTCCGTGAAGGGGACATCCTCACCCATTGCGCCTCGGGCAGTCCGACGGATTTGGTCACCTCCGCCGGTATCTCACCGGCATTGCGAAAGATCGCCGAACGCGGCGTCCACCTAGACATCGGGCACGGCTCTGGTGCATTCGCCTTCGACGTTGTTGAGACTGAGCGTGTCGCAGGGTTGACCCCGATTATTTCCACCGACCTGCATGCCGTATCTGCTCATGGGCCGGCTTTCGATATGCCCACGGTGATGGAGAAGATGATCGCCGCGGGCTGGTCTATGGCGGATGTCTTCACGGCTGCGACTTCACGCCCGGCCTCGGCACTGGGGCTTGACGCGGGGACGTTCGACGTCGGGGCGCGCGCAGATATCGCAGTGTTTCAGGTCGAAGAAGACGAGCACCAGCTTGTCGACCTTCACGGCAGCAGCCGGGTGGCGCCGCTGCGCATCACCAACGTGGCCACGATCGCCGGCGGCAGCCTGCTGCCTCCCGTCGCGCCGCAGCCCGCCCCTTCCTGGGTGCAGCTCAGCACTCGACAACGCGATGTGTGGGACGAACAGCGTGCAGAACTCGCGTCTACCTCTGCACCGAGGCTCAGTGAAGCATCGGACTTCGTCGAGCCATACCCGAGAGACCATACCCCCACAACCCAGGAGACCAGCCATGCCTGACGCCCACACGACGCTCACCGCCGGCGAGGTGACGGCGCGGAACTTCCCGCGCTCGCCGATATCCGTGGCGCAGGTCCGCGAGGGAGGATTCGCGTGTGAGGACCTTTGGTTCCCTTCAGTGGTCGCTCGTCGTTCTGCGCTGGAGCACAATTTGACCAGGTTCGCACAGTGGTGCCGCGACCGAGGCGTTGACCTCGCCCCGCACGGCAAGACCACCATGTCACCGCAACTGTGGCAGGCGCAGCTCGATCACGGGGCCTGGGGCATCACCGCCGCGACGGTGGCCCAGGCGCGTGCGATGCGGGATCACGGGATCAGCCGGGTGCTGATTGCGAATGAGATCCTCGATGAGGACCAGGCACTGTGGCTGGCCCAGGCGAATAAGGATCCTCATCTCGACTACTACTGCCTGGTCGATTCGCGGGAAGGTCTCGCGGTGCTCGACGATGCTGGACGAGCCGCGGGTACCCGTATACCGGTCCTGGTTGAGCTCGGCGTGGCCGGGAGGCGGACCGGTGTGCGAAGTGTCGAGGAGGGCGTGGCTCTGGCAGAGCAGGTCGCCGCTTCGGCCCATGTGCAGCTGGCCGGCGTCGAAGGCTACGAGGGTGTCCACCCGGGAAACCGTGCTGAGAGCACAGTGCGGGATGTGAGCACCTGGCTGACATCACTCGTGGAACTGGTCCGTGCGATCGATAGCGCCGCAGGCTTCGAGGATGTGGAGGAGATACTCTTCACCGCTGGTGGCAGCGCCTTCCCGGACTTGGCCGCAGATGCGTTGGGCGGCATCTCGGGAGTCTCTCGGCCGGTTCGTCCCATCGTTCGATCCGGCTGTTACCTCACGCACGATCACCAGTCCTACGAGCGCAGCTCTCCGCTGCGGTCCGCTGCTGAGGAGGATCCGCTGATCCCCGCATTGACCTGCCTGGCGCGGGTGAATTCGGCCCCTGAGCCCGGGGTTGCGCTGCTGACTGTGGGCAAGCGGGACGTCCCCACCGACATCGACCTGCCCATCATCCTGAATGCCCGGGGGCGGGACGGCACGCAGCGTGACGCCGCGGGAATGGTGATCACCGAGCTCAACGATCACCACGCGTTCGTGACCGACCCCTCCAGCGCGCTGCGGCCGGGCGACCTGGTGGAACTGGGCCTGTCGCACCCGTGTACGACATTCGACA
>DXGD01000031.1 GCA_019114115.1 Candidatus Nesterenkonia stercoripullorum | reverse complement strand
GCGAGCGTGCCGAAGACACCGTAGAGCTGAGCCCGCGCGAAAGTGGCCAGCGACAGGTCGCTGTCCGGGGTGCGCACCATGAGCGGCCGGCCCGCGGTGAAGCCGACCACCGGCTCTCCCGCCGCGTGGTTGTAGACCAGCACCCCATCCGCGTCCGGCTTACCGGCGAGGGCCTCGCGGAAGAGGACGTCGAAGGCTTCGTCGTTCTCGATCGGCCGGCCCGCGGCGGCCGCGAACCGGACGAACATCCCGGCCCAGGCCGCGAGCTCGCTGGCCCCGTTATTGCAGTGGACCATCGCCACGGGATCTCCCGACGGCGTCGTCACGAGATCCAGTTCTTCATGCGTGCTCTTCAGCGGCCCTTCCAGGACGACCATGGCGAAGATGCTGGTCCCTGCGCTGACATTTCCGGTGCGCGGCGCCACGGAGTTCGTGGCGACCATGCCCGTGCCGGCATCTCCCTCCGGCGGGCAGAGCGGGATGTCCGGGGCCAGCCTGCCGGTGGGATCGAGCAGCGACGCTCCCGCTGCGGTGAGCCGCCCAGCAGCCTGACCTGCGGAGAGCACCTCAGGGAAGATCGAACGCACATCGAAGGGCACGCTGTCGCCCATTCGGCGCCCGTAGGAGGTGAGCATATCGGCGTCGTAGTCGCCTGTCGCTGCATCGATCGGGAACATTCCGGAGGCATCGCCGACGCCGAGCACCCGCCGACCGGTCAGACGCCAGTGCACATACCCGGCCAGAGTGGTGACGAAATCGATCTCCGGGACGTGCGGCTCGGCGTCGAGGACGGCCTGATGCAGATGCGCGATCGACCAGCGCAACGGGATGTTCACACCGAAGAGGTCCGAGAGCTCGGCGGCAGCGGTGGCTGTGTTGGTGTTGCGCCAGGTCCGGAAGGGCACGAGCAGCTCGCCGGTCGCGTCCACGGCGAGGTAGCCGTGCATCATGCCCGAAATGCCGATGGCAGCGAAAGTCTCGGGGCGGGCTCCGTGGCGGGCTTGCGCATCGGCGATCAGCGCGGCGAACGCCTCCCGCACGCCGCTCCACACATCGTCCAGGGCGTATGTCCAGATGTCGTTCTCGAAGCGGTTGCTCCACTCATGCGACCCGGTGGCGAGCACTTTCGTAGCATCCTGGCCGATCAGGCACGCTTTGATGCGCGTGGAGCCCAGCTCGATGCCCAGACTCGTGGCGCCGGCGAGAATGTCGTCTCGGCCGTTCGTTTCGGCGCCGGGGACACTCGCGGGGGCCGTCATCGCCGTGCATCCTCGGACTGGCCGTACACGTTCTGGTACCGCTCATAGAGGCTGTCGATCGACTCCTGAGGGATCGGGATCACCGGCCCGAGCTCACGGGCGTAGTGCACAGTCCGTGCGGCGTCCTCCACCATGACGGCCGCTTTCACGGCGTCTTTGGCGTTGACTCCGATCGTGAACGGGCCGTGGTTCTGCATGAGCACGGCCCGAGAGCGGTGTCCGGTGAGAGTCTGCACAATGCCCTGTCCGATGGAGTCGTCGCCGATGACGGCGAACGGCCCGACCGGGACCGGCCCGCCGAACTCGTCAGCCATCGCGGTGATCACGCACGGGATCTCCTCTCCGCGCGCAGACCAGGCCACCGCATAGGGCGAGTGCGTATGCACCACCCCGCCGACCTCGGGCATATGCCGGTAGACGTAGGCGTGGGAGGAGGTGTCGCTGGACGGTGACCGCTCGCTGCCGAGGGAGCCGGGGATCACCTGCCCTTCAAGATCGCAGAGGACCATGTTCTCCGGGGCGAGATCCTCATACGCTACGCCTGAGGGTTTGATGACGAACATCTCGGCACCCGGTACTCGAGCGGAGACGTTGCCACCGGTCCAGACCGCCAGCTCATAGCGGACCAGCTCGGCGTGTAACCGGGCGACGTCCGCACGAATGGCGGAAATGGCTTCTTCAACCTCGGCGGTGAAGACGGGTTGCCGACTGCCCACACGTACCTCCAGTACAGTTCCACCGACCACTGTGACCGGTCACACAAGTCTCACACAGCCGATATGAGCGGTCAAGATGAGGGCCGACGTCGTGCCGGATGCTGCGGCGGCGGAGCTATCGACGATCGCCGGACCAGGGTGGGGAGCACCGGCGCATCGCCTGCAGGCTCCTCGCTGGTTCCGCCTGTGAGCGTCGCGACGGCACGACGCGCGAGCTCGTCGAAGTCCTGCCGGACCGTCGTCAGCGGGGGCCAGTAGTAGGCCGCGTCGGGGATATCGTCGAATCCGACCACGCTGATATCCGCTGGTACCGACACACCGGCCTCATACAGACCGCCCAACAGCCCTAGGGCCATCTGGTCATTGGCGGAGAAGACTCCGGTGGCCCCTGACGCGAGGATCGCCGCAGCGGCGTCGTTCCCGGAGCGGGCCGTCCAGTCCCCCTCCACGGCGAGAGCAGGCTCAAGGCCGCGCTGAGCGAGCTCGGCCGCCCACCCCTCAGCACGAGACTCCGCTTCGAGCCAATCCGATGGACCGGCCAGATGCGCGATGTGCCTGTGCCCGGCATCCGCGAGCGCGGCGGCGGCCAATCGGGCGCCGGCAACCTGGTCGACGGAGAACCCGTGGACTCCGTGCCCAGCGGAATGCAGCGTCAGGACCGGCACCCCTACGCGCAGGGCATCGACGGTGTGCAGCGTCCCCGCATGCGGGGCGACGGCCACGATGCCTTCCACCCCTTGTGCGATCAGATGATCCACGGCCTCGACCACGGCTTCGGCGTCGCTGGCCTCAGCGAAGGCAGCACTCACCCAGTATCCCGCAGCTCGCGCACTGGACTCAATCGCCGCGATGCTGCGCGATGGCCCGTACTCCAGCGCATCCGAGGCGAGGATGCCGATAGTGCGCGAATGCCGCGTGCCCAAGGCTCGAGCGGCGTTGTTCATCCGGTATCCGAGCTCGTCGAGCGACTGCAGCACGCGGGCCTTCGTACCAGCGGCGACCTCGGGATGATCATTGAGGACGCGCGAGACGGTCTGCCGGGAGACACCGGCACGCACGGCCACCTCGCGCACACCGACGGAGCGTGCTGGACTGCCGTGGGTGGACGCGGAATTGCTCATGGTCCTGAGTGTACGAGACTCCTGGGACCCCTCACTCCCGCTGGATGGCCGCCCTCCAGAGCGCGAAGCGCGCTTGGGCCGCAACGCTGCGATGTTCGAACGCACGGCACCAGTGCGCAAGCCCGTACCGCCCAGGTGGATCGAAGGGACAGTCCGCCAGGGCCGCGACCAGGGCCTCGACGTCGACCGTGACGAGATCGCGTGATCGTCCTCGATGCTGGTGCCTGGGCTCGGGCGCTGAGCTCCTCCGACGCCGAGGCGGGACGCACCGCGGGACCTTCTCACTCACGACGACGAATGGGTGTTGCCCTCCCACGGCCCCCTGGATACCGTGCGGACCATCCGGCGACTCGAGTATCACCGCTTCCTGAGTGCCCACGAAGCGGAGCAGATCGTGGAGGAGATCTGTTCCGCGTGCCTGGGTCTGGTAGCTAGGTCACGCCGGCCGGCATCGGACAAGACCCAGCGCCACCCGCGTGAGCCGGCAGGACGTCGCCCTACTCGGCGAACCCGGGCAACCAGAGGGCCAGCGGTGGTATCAGGATGACAAGGGCGATGACGGCGAGAATAACCAATCCGAACGGAACAGTGGCCGGGACGGCCCGCAGCACGGGCACCTCTCCGATCTTCGCGGCCAAGAGCAGGCACAGCCCGTAGGGAGGCGTGATCAGGCCCATGGCCAGCGACATCACCGCGACCATGCCGTACTGCACGGGGTCAAGGCCAGCAGCATCAGCCGCGGGAGCCAAGACGGGCACCATGATCGCCATGGCCGGCAGCGCATCGAGGAAGATGCCGACGAAGAGGAAGACGGCGGCAACCACCCAGAGCAGCGCCCACGGGGGGACGCCGTCCACAGTGCTCTGCAGGATCTCCGGAATCCGGTAGTAGGCGATCAGATAGGCAAGGGCACCGGCCGTGGCCAGGGCAAAGAGCGGAAGCACTGAGAATAGCGCGCTGTCGCGCAGAATCCTCGGCAGGTCTTTCAGCGAGATAGTGCGGTACACCACCAAGCCCAGGAACAGGGCGTAGAGGACGGCGATGACGGCCGCCTCGGTGGCAGTGACGAAACCGCCGAGAATCCCTCCCAGCACGATGACGACGATCGCCAGCGCGAGTATCGAGTCCCGGAAAGCCACCACGACCTCACGGAAAGGCGCACGCTCTTCGCGCGGGAAATTGTTGCGGCGCGCGATGAGGTAAGCGATCACCATCATGCCCACTCCGATGAGCAGGCCAGGGATGACTCCGGCGAGGAACATCGCTCCGATCGAGGTGCCGGTCAGCGAACCCCACACCACCATCTGAATGCTGGGCGGCAGGATGGAACCGATCACAGCGGAGGACGCTGTGACACCGACGGCGAAGGTTGCAGGGTAGCCCCGCTGCTTCATCTGGGGGATCAGAATCGACCCGAGTCCGGCGACGTCGGCATTCGAGGATCCGGACACCCCGCCGAATCCCAGGGACGCTGCCACGTTGGTGATGCCGAGGCCTCCGCGTATCCACCCGACCAGTGCTTGGGCCAAGACGATGAGGCGATCAGTGACCTGAGAGGCATTCATGATC
>DXGD01000286.1 GCA_019114115.1 Candidatus Nesterenkonia stercoripullorum | reverse complement strand
GGCATAGGCATCTGTGGCATCGACCGGCTTCGGAAGCGAGGGCAGCCTGAGAATGCGCTGCACCATACGTGCGACGGCTTCCTTCGCGGCGGTGCCGTCGTCGGTCACCGCGGCTTTGACCTCTGAGGGAGTGTGCCAGGCCACCGGGATGCCACGCGCAGCAGCCGCAGCGATCACCACGCCCGAAGCCTGCGCGGTGCCGATCACCGTGGGCGCATTATTCTGCGCGAAGACGCGCTCGATCGCCAGGACATCCGGGGCGTAAGCGTCGAGGAGCTCCTCGGCCGCACGCTGAATGGCGAGAATCCGCTCGGCCAGGTCCTGGTCGGAGCGGGTGCCCTTGACCTCGACATGGACTGAGCTGCCGGTGCGATTGCGGTTCATCTCCACGACGGCGAAGCCGCATCGCGTCAGGCCGGGGTCCACACCGAGGATCCGCTGAGCCACCAGCGATCCTCCGGCGCTCCCACCGGGCAGCGCATGTGCCGAGGTCATACTGCCGCCTGGCTCAGCTCTCGTCGTCGAGCGCGGCCAGCACCTCAGCGCTCAGATCAGCATTGGTGTACACGTTCTGCACGTCGTCCAGGTCCTCCAGAGCATCGTGCAGACGCAGGAACTTCCGGGCGGAGTCCAGCTCAAGGTCCACGGCGACGTCGGAGACGAACTCCGTCTCATCGGAGTCGTACTCGATCCCTTCAGCCTCGAGGGCGGTGACGACGTCGCGCAGATCCTGAGGCTCTGAACGGATCTCGAAGGACTCCTCGTGCTCCAGGACGTCTTCGGCTCCGGCTTCGAGGACTGCGGCGAGCACATCGTCCTCGCTCATGTCGGCCTTGGGCAGGTGCACCACGCCCTTGCGCTGGAACATATAGGCCACAGAACCCGGATCAGCGACCGTGCCGCCTGAGCGTGTCACGGCGACTCGCACCTCAGAGGCAGCCCGATTGCGGTTGTCGGTGAGGCACTCGACGAGCAGGGCCGAGCCCTCAGGGCCGCGCACCTCGTAGGTGACCTCTTCGTACTCGATGTTCTCGCCAGTCAGCCCCGCACCGCGTTTGATGGCACGGTCGATGTTGTCGTTGGGGACCGAGTTCTTCTTCGCCTTCTGCACCGCCAGGTCCAGTGCCGGGTTGCCGGCTGTGTCGGCTCCGCCGGCGCGCGCGGACACTTCGATCTGCTTGATGTAGCGGGCGAAGACTTTGGCGCGCTTGGCGTCCACGGCAGCTTTGCGATGCTTGGTATTGGCCCATTTCGAGTGCCCGGCCATAGTTCTCCTCAGGCTCGTGGTCGTGATGTTCTGATCATCCAGCCTACAGCCCCGACCGCAGATGATGAGGCCTCAGGTGCGCTGACGGGCGACGGCGGCCATCCGCTGCCCGATCGTGACCAGCGATGCCAGGCTGAGCGTGACCAGCACGATGAACAGCACGACTGAGGGCAGCCCGAGCCCGGTGAATCCGGTGAAGACCAATGTGAAGACCATGCGCTCAGGGCGTTCCGCGATCCCCCGGTCTGCACAGTATCCCAGCGACTCTGCCTTCGCCCGCACATAGGAGACCTGCGTCCCCAGGAACAGGCACACCACTGCCGCGCTGCCCATCCATGGGTCCTCCCCGCCGGTGAAGAACCATACTGTCAGCCCCAGAAACACCGCACCGTCCTGGATGCGGTCCAAAGTGGAGTCCAGGAACGATCCATAGGCGGAGCTGCGCCCTGAGATGCGGGCCATGAGCCCGTCGATGATGTCGGAGAACACGAAGCACGTGATGAACACCGTTCCCCAGAAGAGCTCTCCCAGCGGATAGAAGATCAGGGCGCCGAAGGAGACGCCGAGCGTGCCGATGATCGTCACCGCATCCGGGCTCAGGCCCCAGCGCAACAGGAGCCGGGCCACCGGGTAGAACAGTGCACCGAAGAACTGACGGGCGTATCGGTTCAGCATGCAGGAGGCGGCTCGGAGGCGAGAGCTTGTCGGTGCTCGATGTCCTGGGCCGCCGCTTCCCAGGCCTCGTGAAGCAGGGCGTGGGTCTCCCCGAGCGTCTGCGACATGTTCTTCGTCTGCGCGATGATCGGCAGGAAGTTGCCGTCCCCGCCCCAGCGCGGGACCACATGCTGGTGCAGGTGAGCAGCGATCCCAGCCCCGCCTGCCTTGCCCTGGTTCATCCCCAGGTTGAAACCGCCCGGTTCTGCGATGCGGCGCAGCGCCATCATCGCCACTTGAGCGAGCCGGGTGAACTCCGCGGTCTCGTCCACTGTCAAGTCGGTCAGGTCTGGGACGTGCCGGTACGGGCAGATCAGCAGATGCCCGGGGTTATAGGGGTACAGGTTCAGCACCACGAAGCACCGTGCCCCGCGGTGGACGATGAGCGACTCCTCGTCGCTGCGCTGCGGGCCGGCACAGAACGGGCATTCGGCGGCGTGCTGGACCTGGTCCTGGCCCTTCTGCACGTAGGCGATGCGATGCGGATTCCACAGTCTCTGGAACGCGTCCGGGACTCCCGGGAGGCTGAAGC
>DXGD01000285.1 GCA_019114115.1 Candidatus Nesterenkonia stercoripullorum | reverse complement strand
CAACCCCTACGCGCTGCTCGGCGGGGTGACTCTGCTGCTGCTCTGCCTGCTGCACGGGGCGATCTTCATCGCGCTGAAGACCACCGGGGAGATCCGCGGCCGCGCCCGGTCGCTGGTGAGCAAGGCCGCGCTGCCGACGATCGTGGTGGCCGCTGGGTTCCTCGTGTGGACGATGATCATGCACTCCGGGATCGGGCATATCGCGTGGGTCGTCGGGCTGGCCGGACTCGCAGCACTGGCCCTGGTCGCCGCCGTGGTGTTCAACGGCCTGGGGCGCGAGGGCCTGGCCTTCACCGCCATGGCCGTCACCATCGGCGCGGCCGTGACGACCCTGTTCACCGCGCTGTTCCCCAATGTCCTGCCCTCGACCACGGGGGAGGGGACGCTCACTGTCGCCAATGCCAGCTCCACTGAGTACACTTTGGGCGTCATGATGTGGGTCGCCATCTTCATCACCCCCTTGGTCATCGGATATCAGATATGGACATACTGGGTGTTCCGACGTCGCGTCAGTCGCGACCACGTCCTGGCCTCAGCGCACTGAACCGGAATCTGCCTGCATGAAACCTCTGGACCCCCGGCTGCTGCGGTACGCCTCCGCAGCACGCGGATTCCTCGCCGTCTCCGTGCTGCTCGGGCTGGTTCACGTTGCGCTGGTCCTGGTCTTCAGCTGGCTCGTCGCGCGGATCATCGCGACAGTTGCCGATGCGGTCAGCGGTGGTGTTCCGTGGGCTGATTCTGCGGCGAGCGTCGCGCCTGAGTTGGCGGGCCTGGTGGTCGTCGTCCTGGTCAGGGGCGGAACCACGTGGCTTGCGGATGTGATCGCCACGCGAGCGGCGGTCAAGGTGAAGAGCCAGCTGAGGATGCAGACAGCGCAGGCGCTGGTGCGTCGGCTGCAACGCGGGGGCGGGGGCCCGGCTGAGGAGGGATCGGCTCAGGAGGCCCACCCGGTCGGAAGCGCGCACGCGGTGAGCGTGCTGGGCTCCGGGCTGGACGCCCTGGACGCGTACTTCTCCCGGTACCTGCCGCAGCTGGTGCTGACTGCCCTGGCGATTCCCATCCACCTGATCGTGCTCGCCACGCAGGACATGACGACGGCGATCATCGTCGCGGTGACCATGCCGCTCATCCCGATCTTCATGGTGCTGATCGGCTGGACGACGCAGAGCGCGCAGGCGCGGCAGTGGCAGCGGCTCAACGCGCTGGGACGCTCCTATCTGGACATCGTGGAGGGGCTCTCCACGCTGAAAGTGTTCAACCGTGCCGGCCGCCAGCGTGAGAACGTGCGGCGGATCACCGAGGGGCACCGGCGCAGCACGATGAAGGTGCTGCGCGTCAGCTTCCTCTCCGGCTTCGTCCTGGAGATCGCGGCGAGCCTGTCGGTGGCGCTGGTCGCGGTGTCGGTGGGGATCCGGCTGATCGACGGCGGGCTGGAGCTCTTCGTGGGCCTCTTCGTCCTGCTCATCGTGCCGGAGGCCTACGCCCCGCTGCGGCAGGTCGGCGCGAACTACCATGCAGCGGCCGACGGCGTCGCCGCAGCCGAGTCCGTGTTCGAGATCCTCGACGCCGCGCCTGAGCCGGACTCCCCGCGACCGCATTCTTCCGGCCCGCAGCTCCCCAGCGAGCTGGCCTCTGGCCTGCGCATCTCCGGCCTGAGCGTGACCCGTAGTGGCCTCGACGTGCTCCATGAGGTGGACGCCGAATTCCCGGCGGGGGCGGTGAGCGCCGTCGTCGGTCCCAGCGGGAGTGGGAAGTCCAGCCTCTTTGCTGCCCTGCTGGGATTCGTGCCCTCGTCCGGTGAGGTCGAGCTGATGTCCGCGCCGACAGATCCCGCCGCCGGGCAGCTCCGGGAGTCGATCGCCTGGTCGGGGCAGTACCACGGCCTGAGCAGCGGATCGGTCCTGGAGAACATCGCGCTCGGCGACGCGCAGGCTGACCGGACGCTCGCCCAGCACCTCGTGGAACGGATCGGGCTCAGCGAGGAGGGGATATCCCTCGAGACCCAGGTCGGAGTCCGAGGAGCCGGGCTCTCAGGCGGCCAGGCCCATCGAGTCGCGATCATCCGTGCGCTCTACCGGGCGCGTCGGCGGCAGTGCCCGGTCCTGCTCCTGGACGAACCGACGGCGGCGCTCGACGCTCGCTCAGAACACCGCCTCATGACGTTGCTGGGCGAGGAAGCCGCGCAGGGGCGCGCTGTCGTCGTGATCACCCACCGGCCGGAGATCCTGAGCCAGGCACAGGTGATTTTGCGACTCCACAGTCAGCAGCAGCCGAGAGAATCAGCGGCGGTGACATCATGAGTGCGAAGACCCTCCTGCAGGCCTCGCGCCCTTCATGGCGTGCGATGGCTCCTGGCATCGCCGCCGGAGTGGCTTCCGGGCTGAGTGCTGTCCTGCTTCTGGGCCTCTCCGCGTACCTGATCACTCGCGCTGCCGAGCAGCCGCCCATCCTCTACCTGGGCCTGCTGGTTGTCGGGGTGCGTGCCTTCGCGCTCTCGCGCGGTTTCTTCCGCTATCTTGAGCGGCTGAGCACCCACGACGCCGCCTTCCGGGCTCTCTCCGAAGTGCGGGTGGACGCTCTGGAGCGACTCGAGCCGCTGGCCCCTGCCCAGCTGGGGCCGCGGCGCCGCGGGGACCTGCTGACCAGGGTGATCCGCGACGTCGACGAACTGACCGATCTGCCCACCCGAGTGCTTCAGCCCCTGGTCTCCACCGGCGTGGTGCTGCTGGTCTCGCTCGGTGCCGTGGCTTACCTCTCCTGGCCGGCAGCACTGGTGTTCGCGGGGGTTCTCACGCTCGCTGCAGTGCTCGGCACGCTCCTCGGGGAGCGGCTGACGTCGCGGGCTGAGCGCAGCACGGCGGACTTGCGCGGACGACTGGCCGACGCCGTCGTCGATCTGGTGGCTGACCTCGATGTGCTCATCGCCTACGGCGCGGCGCAGAAGCAACTGGATCGGGTGCGGGCCGTGGACACTGAGCTCAGGCGCACGGCACTGCGCAGCGCGCTGGGGACTGGGATAACCTCCTCGGTGCTGACGCTGGGGATGGGCGCCACAGTCCTGCTCGTGCTGTGGCTGCTTGCTCCCGGTGTCCTGGGCCCCGGTGTGCTGCCGAGCCTCCCGCTGGGGCCGGACTTCGTCCTGGAGCCAGGCCGGCTCGACCCGCCGACGCTGGCGGTGCTGACGCTGCTTCCCCTGGCTCTGTTCGAGGCTGCCGTTGCCGTGCCGGCGGCCTGGACCGCCCGACGTCGTGTGCTCACCAGCGCGGCCCGCATCGCCGAGATCGCGCCAGCTCGGCACGATACGCCGGGCCAGGACGATGAACCGGGCCAGGACGAAGAGAAGGGCCAGAATGCGGAGGCGAGAGAGTCGCTGGAACGTCAGGATGCCGCAGAGCGGGACAGGCCTCGGGACGGGGTGCCCTCAGGCAGTTCCGAGCGCCCCGCACTGGAGTTGATGGACTTCACCGTGCACTGGCCAGGGCGTGAGGAGCCGGTCAGCTTGCCGATCACGCTGGAGTTGGAAGCCGGGGAAGTGGCGCTGGTCGA
>DXGD01000284.1 GCA_019114115.1 Candidatus Nesterenkonia stercoripullorum | reverse complement strand
GTGGTGACACCCATGATCTGGGTCTCGCCGCGCTCGAAGATCGCCGAACCGTGAACCCGGGGCAGCACCTCGACCTCTGCGGTCAGCTGCCGGATATCGGTCAGGCCACGGCCGTCGATGCGCACCTGATCGCGCAGGATGCGCTGGCGGATGACCTGCTTGGTCACCGAGCCGAGCGCCTTGCCGATCTCGGCGTCGCGGCCCTCGAACTGCTTGCCCTCGCCGGCGAGCTCTTCGATCAGCTCTGCCTTGAGTGCGGAGTCGGCGCCGTCGCGCTCCTGCTTGTCCGCGATCTGGTAGATCGAGGCGAGCTTCTGCTCGGAGGCGTTCTTCACGGCCTCGAAGACGTCGTCCTCGTAGTCGGTGAAGATCGGCACCTCGACAGGCTCCTTGCCGGCGCGTGCGGCGAGATCAGCCTGCGCCTCGCACAGCGTGCGGATGAAGGGCTTGGCAGCCTCGAGGCCCGCGGCGACGATGTCCTCAGTCGGGGCGGCTTTGCCCTGCTCCTTGATGAGCTTCCAGGAGTCGTCGGTGGCCTCGGCCTCGACCATCATCACGGCGATGTCATCACCGGCGATGCGTCCAGCGACGACCATGTCGAAGACGGCGTCCTCGAGCTGGGAGTGCTTCGGGAAGGCGACCCACTGCGGCTCGCCCTGGCCGTCGTCGACCAGTGCCACGCGGACACCGCCGATCGGGCCGGAGAAGGGCAGGCCGGAGAGCTGCGTGGACATCGACGCGCCGTTGATGGCGACGACGTCGTACAGGTCATCGGGGTTGATGGCCAGGACAGTCTCGACGACCTGGACCTCGTTGCGGATGCCCTTGGTGAAGGCCGGGCGCAGCGGACGGTCGATCAGCCGGCACGCCAGGATCGCGTCCGTCGTGGGACGGCCCTCGCGGCGGAAGAAGCTGCCGGGGATGCGACCCGCGGCGTACATGCGCTCTTCGACGTCGACGGTGAGCGGGAAGAAATCGAACCCTTCACGCGGGGACTTCCCGACCGTGGTGGCCGAGAGGATAGTCGTCTCCTCGTCAAGGGTGATCAGTGCCGATCCGGCGGCCTGCTTGGCCAGCCGGCCGGTTTCGAAGTTGATCGTGCGTGTGCCGAAACGGCCGTTGTCGATCACGGCCTCAGCGGTGTGAACTTCGGGACCCTGCATAACAGGCGTCTCCTTTCAGTGGTGGTACTTCGTCTTGCCCGACGTACCAGCCGTGAGGGAGAGCGTCTCGCGAGGTCGGTCTTCGATCGAGGCCCACGGGTCAGCACAGCCTCGATGCCCTACGGCATCGATAGCTCGTGCTTCCCGGAAGCCACTACCGAGGACCGGAACACGAGAGCACGCTCTCCGGCTCGGCGGCGCAGTACGCCGGGGGTGCTGCACATTGCTCACGCGCAGCTGGCAGGCGCTGTGTGCACTTCAGTGCACCAGCTCGCCCTGCAGGGCGCTCTATGCTCAAAGCGCCCCATCTAGTCTCGCACACAAAACAGGCGACCCCAATGACCGCAAAGGGCCATATCCGGAGCCGCCTGTCAGTGTGCCGTGACACGTGTCACCTGGCGTGTGCCAGGTGAGACCGTGCCTAGCGGCGGAGACCGAGCCGCTTGATCAGCGAACGGTACCGCTCGATGTCTTTGGCCTGGAGGTACTTGAGCAGCCGACGACGGCGGCCCACCAGCAGCATCAGACCACGACGCGTGTGGTGGTCATGCTTGTGATCCTTCAGGTGCTCAGTGAGGTCGGAAATGCGACGAGTCAGCACTGCAACCTGGACCTCGGGGGAACCGGTGTCTCCCTCAGCGGTCGCGTACTCCTTCATGATCTCCTGCTTGACAGCGGGATCCAAAGCCATGGATGTGCTCCTTGTTGTTGTACCGCGAATACGATCCGGGAAAACCCGGTGCCACCCACCGCGGACTGCAGAATGGCGGTGTTGCCAGCGCCGGGCCGGGCGTCAGCCGGATGCTGCTTTCGCAGCTCCGCTTCAACACCGCTGCTTTCGCAGCGCTTGGCCACCGCTGCTTTCGCAGCGTGACAGGCGCAGAACAACCTCTCTACTGTACCGTATTTCCGCGGTACCGTGCCATGTGCAGCACCGTGATGTACGGCAGCTCCACGGTCTCCCCTGGCGTGAAGGCCATATGCTCGTCGAGGTACCAGTCGAGGTTCGCGGCACGCCGTCGCCGATCTGCATCGTGCGCGGAGAGCCAGGAACTCAGCGTGCGGGACAGTCGGCGGATGCCCTCGGGAGTGATCGTCCGAACCCACCGGTGCTCCTGCCGCTCCCAGGCAGTGAAGTGCACCGGGTCGATCGCAGGCGACCAGCCTGGACGGTACACGTCCCCGGCTCGCATGATCCGAGTCAGCCGGTGCACCCAGGCCACCGAGGTGTCCAGGTAGTTCCCGACGACGCCCAGGGAGCCACCGGGCACCAGAATGCGCCGAATTTCGGCCTGCACCTCATCCTGGTCGAACCAATGCCAGGCCTGTGCCGCCACGACGGCGTCGACGGCTTCCTGGGGAAGGCCTGTGCGTTCAGCGGTGCCGGGCTGTGCCTTCAGACCCGGACTCTGCTGTTCGGAGAGCACCTGCAGCATCGGCTCGCTGGGCTCGACGGCGTATACCTGTGCACCAGCCCGCAGCAGCGCCCGGGACATGATGCCGGTGCCTGCGCCAAGATCGGCGCAGACCGGGGAGGCCTTCTCCGCGCTCTCCCGCGCGGCAGCCACGACCGCTTCGACCACGGCCTCGGGGTATCTGGGCCGTAACCGGTCATACTCCTGCGCATCGTCCAGATCGCTGTGGTCGGAGAAGGAGGCGGCAAGCCGGCGGCGTGCTGCGGAGTCGCCGATGGCTGAACGCTGGGAGGGCAGGGGCCGCGGACGGTTGGGGACCTGGTCGCTCTCGGAGGAGACCGGAGCCTCTGGCTCCTCCGAGGACTGGCAGTGCTGGGGCGTGGATGACCGTTCTGGCTCAGCCAGCGGCGGGGGCACCTCGGTACGGTCTGTGCTCACTGTTCTGCCCTTCGCGCTTCAGCGTTCGACGGCGGCAGCGGGCTGGTAGTCCCGGTTCTCCCGGCCGTCGGCGAGCAGGATGCGCCGGGCACCGATCACGTCGTCTTCTATCTGCCGGATGAGCTGCGGGATCCCCTCGAAGGCGACCATGCCGCGCAAGCGTTCCACGAATTCCACGCGGACGTTCTGACCATAGAGGTCGAAGTCCTCCACCGATTCCTTCGGCCTATCGATCACATGGGCTTCCACCACGCGCTCCACGCCCTGGAATGTGGGGTTCGGCCCGACTGAGATGGCTGCTGGCCAGCGGTGACCCTCACCGTCGACCATCCAGCCTGCGTAGATGCCGTCTGCTGGAACCATGCCCTCAGCGTCACGGGCGAGGTTTGCCGTGGGAAAGCCGAGCTCTCGGCCGCGGGCGGCACCGTGGACGACTTCACCAAGCACCGCATGAGGCCTTCCCAGCACCTCACGGGCGGCTGCCACATCACCGGCTTCCAGGGCTTCACGTACCCAGGTCGACGAGCAGCGCCGGCTGGTCTCCTCATCCAGCGAGCTGAACTCCTCCACCGGGACCACAGTGAAGCCGAACTTCTTGCCCAGCTCGACCATCGTGTCGAACGAGCCGGCGTTGTCCCGGCCGAAACGCACATCGTGGCCGACCACGACCACCTTGGCCTGCAGCCCGTGGACGAAGTATTTCTCCACGAACTCCTCGGCACTCAGCCCGGCGAGCTCCCAGGTGTAGTTGAGCATCAGGAGTCCACCCAGGCCGACGGTCGCGAGGCGGTTGATCTTCTCCTGCACTCCGGTGAGCATCGGCGGGCGCTGCTCCGGCCGGTGCAGCTGCAGCGGGTGGGGGTCGAAGGAGACAGCCACGGAGACGGCCTCGTAGGTGGCGGCCGCTGAGACAAGCTGGCGCAGGACCTCCTGGTGGCCGCGATGCACGCCGTCGAAATTGCCGATGGTGACTGCCGTCGGGCCGATGTCCCGCGGAACTTCGGTCAGCCCGTTCCAATAGTGCACGCTACTCCTCGCATGGCTTGGTTCTCGCCGTCGTCCTCCATTATGGGGCACCTACCTTGTGGCAGCACTTCATGGGCCGGTCTCATTCCCGCAGGTCGCGTCCGGGGCGGTGTTTCAGGAGCCAGAACAGGCCGAGGAAGGGCAGCACCAGGGGGACGTAACCATAGCCCTGACCGAAATTCGACCACACTGTGGATTCGGCGAACAGGTCGGGCTCCAGGACCGTCCACAGTCCGATGCCCAGGACTCCGGCCATCTCAACGAGAACGGCGCACAGGGCCAGCACCCAGGCACGGGCCGAGGTGCGTGCCAGCGCAAGGGTCGCGACGACGTAGACCGCTGCCGCGAACCCGGAGAGGGTGTAGGCGATCGGCGAATCCTGGAAGTGGACGATGATCTGGTACAGCGCCCTTGCGGTAGCTGAGACGGCGAAGACGCCGTAAGCAGTGATGATCAGCATCCCGACGCCGCGGTTGCGCGGAGGGCGAACCGGCGGTTCCGGTGACGATTCAGCCCCGGAGCTGCTACCGGCGGAGCTGTTGCTGACGGATCTCTTGTTCACAGGGCGGCTCCCCACCAGATCTCCTCCATGCGGTAGATCATGACGAATACGACGGGTCCGACGACACCCATCACGAGATTGGACCAGCGTGTCTTATCGATCATGGCCCAGATGAACACCCCGACCGGCAGCAGGAGCGCAGTAAGGACGTACCCCCAGAACTCCCAGCCTTCACCGACGACCGAGGCTCCGCTCGACTGCCGGAACCCCGCGTATATGCCGTACGCCACGAGGTAGAGCTCCACCAGGCCCAGCGAGACGATCGAGGAATCCGCAGGGTGCGAGCGCATGGCCGTCATGATCCAACAGGTCAGCGCGGAGAGTGCACATACGGCGGTGCCGATGGCGAACATCACCGTCATCCTGCCTCCTTATGTGCTGACGAGGACTTCTCCTGACCTGCCCCATAGCGGGGAGCAGGTTTCGCGCTAGGCGAGTCGAGGACTCCGGCCGGACACCGGACCGAGAAGATTCTACATCGAGTAGAAGGCTCAGGCGGGAGAATCCAGTGGGCGTCCCTGGTGGGTGGCGTGAGTGCGCCGCGTCAGTGAGCCGCGAAGACGAGCTCGGGCTTTGCCTGCCAGCTCTCGGCGTCAGCCGCTTCCGGGGAGGAGGAGGCGCCCTTCTTCGCGGGAACATCGCGAAGCAGCGCGACGAGGTCACCGTCAGGGCTGAAGGCCGCGGTGAGCTCGGCCGTGCCGCCCGAGGCGGTGATACGCCGCCCGTGGCCCAGGTTCTCGGCCTCCACGGTGTTGAGCTGACGCGCCGGGAAGAGCTGAGCGGCGGCTTCAGCCAGGCCGATGTACCCGAAGTCCTCGGCAAGCTGCTCGAGCGTGAGGGTCTGATCAATGCCGTAGGGCCCGACGGCCGTCCTGCGCAATGCGGTGAGATGACCCCCCACATCGAGCGACTCCCCCAGGTCACGGGCGAGGGCACGAATATACGTGCCCGAGGACACATGAACCTCGACGTCGACGTCGATCTTCCGGCCGCCGTCGAGACGACGGATCGCCAGCACCTCGAACCGGCTGACCGTGACCTGCCGGGCGTCGAGCTCGACGTCCTCACCGGAGCGCGCACGATCATAGGCGCGCCGGCCGTCCACTTTGATCGCGCTGACTGTGGCCGGGACCTGGAGGATCTCGCCGGTGAGCGCGGCGACTTCAGCGTGGATCTGTTCATCGGTCACCGCGTTGGCGAAACGGGTGCGGACCGGTTCACCCTCGGCGTCGTCAGTGGTCGTGGATTGACCCAGCTGGATAGTGGCTGTGTATGCCTTATCCGCGCCGACGATATGGGTGAGCAGTCGCGTCGCCCGGTTGATGCCGACGACGAGCACGCCGGTGGCCATGGGATCCAGGGTCCCGGCATGTCCGACTTTGCGCGTGCCGGCCAGTCGGCGCACCCGCCCGACGACGTCGTGGCTGGTCCATCCGCTGGGCTTGTCCACCAGGAGCAGCCCCGAGCCGACCTCGAGCTCTTCCGGCTTCTGCTTCTTCGCCATAGTGGGTTCCGGTCAGATCAGCGCGCGGCGTCGGTGGAGCTGGAGTCAGCGCCGTCGCTGTCGATGGCGGGCTCCTCGGCGTCGCCGTGCGAGCGGTAGGGGTCCTCCCCTGCTACCGGAGTGGCTCCTTCGCGAAGGGCCGCCACTTTGGCATCCTGCTCGCGGGCGTGACGCAGGAGGTCTTCCATGTGCGCCGCGGACTCGGGGATCTCGTCGGCCACGAATTCGAGCGTGGGGGTCAGCCGGATGTTCAGCTGTTTGCCCATCTCGTGCCGGAGGGCTCCGCGGTGCGTGGTCAGCAGTTCTGCGGCGTCGGCGCGGTCTGACTCCTCCACGTGGGTTCCCATGATCGTGTAGTAGACCGTGGCGTGCTGGAGGTCGTTGGTGACGCGGGCGTCGGTGACGGTGATGAGTTCGGCGCGCTCGTCTTTGACCCGACGTCGCAGCGCCTCGGCCACGATGACTTTGATGCGCTGGGCAAGACGTGCCGCGCGTGCCGGATCGGCCATGGCGGTTTCCTCTCGAAAAAGTATGGTGATGCCCCCGCAGGGTGTTCTGCGGGGACAGGTCCGGGGACCGCGGGAGTACCACGGTCCCCGGACCTGCACCGGCCTCATAGTGCCGGCGCAGTCAGATCGGTGCCGATCAGGTGCGCGGGATCTCCCGCATCTCCCAGGTCTCGATCCGGTCGCCTTCGCGGATGTCGTTGAAGGACCCCAGGCCGATGCCGCACTCGAAGTCCGTGCGGACCTCCGTGGCATCGTCCTTGAAGCGACGCAGCGATTCGATCGCCAGGTTCTCGGCGACGACGCTGCCATCGCGCACCAGGCGGGCCTTCGCGTTCCTGCGGATGACGCCTGAACGGACGATCGAGCCCGCGATGCTGCCGAACTTCGAGGAGCGGAAGACCTCGCGGACCTCTGCCGAGCCGAGCTCGACCTCCTCGTACTCGGGCTTGAGCATGCCCTTCAGCGCCGATTCGATGTCATCGATGGCGGCGTAGATGACCGAGTAGAAGCGCATGTCCACGCCTTCGCGCTCAGCCAGATCCGTGACGCGCTCTGCAGGCCGGACGTTGAACCCGATGATGACGGCGTTGTCCACCGTGGCCAGGTTGACGTCGTTCTGCGTGATCGCGCCGACACCGCGGTGGATGACGCGCAGCTGGACCTCTTCCCCGACGTCGATCTTCAAGAGCGCATCTTCGAGGGCCTCCACGGCACCGGAGACGTCGCCCTTGAGGATCAGGTTCAGAGTGTCGATCTTGCCTTCGGCAACAGCCTGGTCGAAGTCCTCCAGCGAGATCCGCTTGCGACGCTTGGCCAGAGTCGCGTTGCGCTCCACGGCTTCACGCTTCTCAGCGATCTGCCGGGCCGTGCGGTCATCATGGGTGGACAGGAAGGTGTCACCGGCGCGCGGCACCGAGGACAGTCCGAGCACCTGCACTGGACGTGAGGGCTCGGCTGCTTCGACCGGCTTCCCGTTCTCATCGAACATGGCGCGGACGCGGCCGAAGGCTGTGCCTGCGACCATGTTGTCGCCGACGTGCAGGGTGCCCGACTGGACCAGCACTGTGGCGACGGCGCCGCGGCCCTTGTCGAGGTTCGCCTCGATGGCGACGCCGCGAGCGTCCTTGTCCGGGTTGGCGGTCAGCTCCAGGGCGGCGTCTGCGGTCAGCAGCACAGCCTCGAGGAGCTCATCGATGTTCAGGTGCTGACGTGCGGAGACGTCCACGAACATGGTGTCGCCGCCGTATTCCTCGGGGACCAGCTCATACTCGGCGAGCTGCCCGCGGACCTTCTCCGGTGAGGCGCCTTCCTTGTCGACCTTGTTGACGGCGACCACGACCGGCACGCCTGCGGCCTTCGCGTGGTTCAGCGCTTCCACAGTCTGGGGCATGACGCCGTCGTCTGCAGCGACGACGAGCACGGCGATATCGGTGACCTTCGCACCACGGGCACGCATGGCGGTGAACGCCTCGTGACCGGGGGTGTCGATGAAGGTCAGGCCGCGCTCTTCGCCCTCGTGCTCCACATGGACCTGATAGGCACCGATGTGCTGGGTGATGCCGCCGGCCTCACCCTCGATGACCTTCGCGTTGCGAATGGCGTCGAGCAGACGGGTCTTACCGTGATCGACGTGACCCATGACGGTGACCACTGCGGGCCGCGGGAGGAGATCCTCTGCGGATTCAGCAGCGAGCTCGTCGGCGATGTTGATGTCGAAGGTCTCGAGCAGCTCGCGATCTTCGTCCTCGGGCGAAACGATCTGGACATCGTAGCCCAGCTCCTCGCCGAGCAGACGGAACGTCTCCTCGTCCAGGGACTGGTTCGCCGTCGCCATCTCACCGAGCTTCATCAGCACGGTGACCATGGCGGCCGGCTCGGCGTGGATCTTCTCGGCGAAGTCCGCCAGTGAGGAGCCACGACGCAGCCGTACGATCGTGGTGCCGTCGCCCTTGGGGACGCGAACGCCGCCGATCTCGCGGGTCTGGCGCTGCTCCATCTCCTGGCGCTTGGCGCGCTTCGACTTCCGGGCCTTGGACTTCGAGCCTCCGCGGCCGAAAGCACCGGCGGTGCCTCCGCGCCCACGACCGCCGCGTCCGCGTGGTGGCCCGCTCGTGCTGCTGGGGCCGCCGGGGCCGCCGCTGCGTCCGCCGGGTCCGCCGCGGCCTGGGCCGCCAGCTGGCGCGGGCGTCTGACCGGGCATCATCGAAGGCTTCGGCCGTGCGCCGCCACCCTGCGTGGTGCTCGGACGTCCCGTGCCGGTCCCTGCGCCTGCTCCTGCGGGACCGCGGGAGCCCTGACCGGGGCGAGGGCCGCCCGGACGCCCACCCTGGGCTGGGGCCCCCTGGCCGCCGCGGGGACGGGGTCCACCGCCACGCTCATTGGTGCGCATGCCCTGCTGAGAGGCGAACGGGTTGTTCCCCGGGCGTGGTCCGCCCGGCCGTGGCCCGGGACGGGGGCCGCCACCTGAACGAGGCGCTGGACGGTCGGAAGATGCCATGCCCTGCGAGGAGGAGAAGGGGTTGTTTCCGGGACGGGGTCCACCCGGCTTCGGTGCGCCTGGCTTGGGACCGCCCGGCTTCGGGGCCGAGGAACCCGGCGTGTCAGCTGCAGGCTTCTGCGTGGAAGTGTCTGCAGCTGGTGCATCGGCCGCGGGGGCGTCTGCCGCTGGGGTGGACGGCGCGTCTGCTTCAGAGGCGCCTGGGCTGGATGTGTCAGCAGCAGGTTCGCTTGCTGCAGACTTGTCTGCCGCAGGTGCCGGCTGCTCCGGTGCTGGGGCCTGGGGCTGCTCCTCAGCCTGACCGGCCGATGACGGCGCGGGAGGCTTCGGACCCGGTTTCGGTCCGGGCGTGGCAGCAGAGCCGGGCTTCGCGCCGGGCTTGGGTGCTGGTTTGGCCGCGCCTGCCGAGGCTGCGGGCTTTTCGGCTGCTTTTTCCGCGTTCGGATACGCGGCGCGTAGCTTCTTTGCGACCGGCGGTTCGACGGTCGACGACGGCGATTTCACAAACTCGCCCATATCCTGCAATTTGGCAAGAGCGTCTTTCGAAGTGATTCCGAGCTCTTTTGCGAGCTCATGTACACGGGCCTTGGCCACTGTTCTCCTTGTCTGGCCCGTGCGACGCCCCGCTGCAATCAGCAGGGCTGATGTCAGCGGTTCATCGGATCGAGCCTATGAGTGTTCTCAAATCCGTTACGGAGTTGCTCAGGCTGGTATTCACTGGGCACTCATCCGTCGATGCTCATCGGGTATCCATCACTTTCGATCCCGCTTTCATCTAGAACCTTCGGACCGCTGAATCCTGCTCTGGCTTCTTGGCGATGCCACAGCAGAGGGCAGGGCCCCTGTCAGTGTTCCTGCACACGTTCACCGAGCACGCGAGCGGCGAAATCCCGCTGCACGGACTCTGTGCGAACGTCACGCCGGAAAGCCCGGCGGAACGCCTTGCGCTTGACTGCGGCGTCGAGACACCGACGGTCAGCGTGTAACCACGCGCCCCGTCCGGCCGCCCGCTGTTCGAGATCGAGGACGATCTCAGCAGGCTCTGCCTTCTGGTCAGCAGCGTCTCCGCCCCGGCGGCTTTCAGCGGATAGGCTGAGCCGGACCACCTCGTGCCGCAGCGCGGTAGGAGACGCTCCTGCTGGCGCTGCGCCGTCAGACCTCACGTCGCCGGCAAGAACTCCCCCTGCGAAGGGCTTGCTCTGCTCGACACGCGCGCGACATCCGATGCACGTGCGCACAGGAACCATGACAGTCTACCCCTTCCGGCCGGGCTGGCAATAATCGCAGGCCTGGATGCGGAAGCGGGCTCAGTGCTCGTCTGCCTGCTCAGGTGACGGGTCGTGAGGCGCCGAGGAGTCCTGGCTCGCGGGGGAATCCTGGGGGTCCGAGGAATGCTGTGGAGCCGAGAAACCGGACGGTTCCGGGGGGCCCGCCGAATCCGCGGGCAGGCCCTGCGGTGGCTCTGCGCCCAGCGGATCGGGCTGCGGCGGCTCGGACTGGGGCTGGGCCTGCGATCCTGGTGGCTCGGCCTGGGGGTGCGCGGCATGCGGCTGCGATGTTTGCGGGTGCGCGGCGTCCGAGACGATGTCAATCCTCCACCCGGTGAGCTTCGCCGCCAACCGGGCGTTCTGCCCTTCTTTGCCGATCGCCAGTGAGAGCTGATAGTCCGGGACAACGACGCGCGCACTGCGAATCGACTCGTCGACGATCGTCACCGATTTCACCTTCGAGGGCGACAGCGCACTGGCGATGAACTCGGCAGGGTCGTCATGGTGGTCGATGATGTCGATTTTCTCGTCGTTGAGTTCCGTCATCACCGCTCGCACACGCGAACCCATGGAGCCGATGCACGCACCTTTGGGATTGATGCCCGGCTGAGTGGCGCGCACAGCGATCTTGGTGCGGTGACCGGCTTCCCGGGCGACCGAGGTGATCTCCACAGTGCCGTCGGCGATTTCGGGGACTTCGTGCTCGAAGAGCTTCTTGACCAGGCCGGGATGCGACCGCGACAACGTGATCGAAGGGCCGCGCATGCCACGGTGAACATCGACGACGAAAGCGCGCAGGCGATTCCCGTGGACGTACTCTTCTCCGGGAGCGTGTTCCTGCGGTGGAAGGACGGCTTCGACGGTGCCCAGATTGACCTGGACCATGTTGGGGTTCCGGCCTTGCTGGATCAGGCCGGAGATGAGTTCGCCCTCTTTGCCCTTGAACTCTCCGAGGACTTGGTCATCTTCGGCGTCGCGAATGCGTTGCATGATGACCTGC